>DATCXL010000941.1:0-5204 GCA_036565825.1 Mycobacteriales bacterium | reverse complement strand
TGAGGCCGGCCGTGCCGTCGAGATCGGGAACCGGATCGACCCGCGTCAGATCCCGGTCCGCTCACGCCGATCGTCGTACTACGTGGACCTCGGCCGGGCGCTGGCCCAGACCCGGCACCGGGACGACGCGTTGCGTGCGTTACTGGAGGCGGAGAGTCTGGCGCCGGTCCGGGTACGCAACAACCCGTTCGCGCGGGAGATCGTCTCGGACCTGTTGCGCCGGGCACAGATATCGGCCGGTGGAGTGGAGCTGCGCGGGATGGCACATCGGATGGGCGTCCGGAACCAGGGCCTCTAGCGTCGTAACCGAGCGGCGTCCACCGTTTCTCGTCGGTGCTGGTCGTCCTCGCGTCCACCAATGCCCGGACCTCTGTGCCGGAAGTCTGTGCCGGAAGTCTGTGGTGTAACCGGTTACCCCAGAGCGTTTGTCATATTCGCGTGAGGTTCTCGGAGGCTGATGTGATGGCTCTGACCCGGATGTGCCCGATACAAAGATGTAGTCAGGCGGGGCTGGATGGGGCAACTTCGGTTACATCGAAAATGCGGCCAATACCAAACATGCCATAGGCCATCCGGAGGAATTTGAACAGTGTCCGCACATGCGGACGTATTTGGCTCTAACCCGCATATGGTCCAGTGCCAGCACGTCGATACGTAAGGCTGGAGGACGGATCGTGTTCGACGAGGAACATCCCGGCGGGTCTGGTGGCGTTGGCAGGGTCTCCGGAGACCCAGGGCACCGCGTTGTCGCCACAAGCGTGCGTGACGAGTACCAGGGCCTGGTGCTGGCCCAACACAGCGACCCGTTGCCGTTCCTGATCGCCGATGCCGAACCCGCTGTGCTGGGACGCACCGTGTTGGCTGTCGCCGCGATGCACGAACCAGACGAGTACGGTCGCTGCCGGGTCTGTTCGGGACACCGCCGGTGGCGGTTACGGTGGCGGTCCCGTGGTGAGTCCTGGTGCTCGACCCGACGGATGCTGTGGGCGACGCTGGTGCAGAGTCACCCGGCCGGCACCGGCTGATTTCGGGCGGATACTCCCTCGCCCGCTGCTCGACCAGGCCAGGCGGGGAGTGGTTTGTGGCGGTGTACCGGGTGTCTGCGCTGATCAGATGAGCCACCGGTGGCGGCGTACCACGTTGGTCTGCCCCTTCGGACTGGTCTGGGTCGCTTGGACCGCTACAGGTATGGCCCCGAGCGCACGGTGCCGGGAGTCGCAGACCAACGGTCCGTAGCCGGGGAACGTGCGCACCACCCATGTCGGCCGACACGTGGGCATCGTCCGGACCGGGTGAGGCCGTTGGCCCCTGTTCGTCGACCCGGTGAGCGTGTGCGCTGGTCGGGTGCGCCCTGACCAGCCCGAGCAGGACCGGCCGCCGGGCCCCGCGCGCGAGCCCAACCCTGTCGAACCGCTGAGCCTGCTACTGGCGCACCTGCGTACCAGTCCGATGGGGCTGTCCGAACGTGAGGCTCGTCGGCGTTTGGAGGTCTACGGGCCGAACGTGCTGCGTAGGCGGGGCGATCGGCGCTGGACGCACGACCTGTTGCGGCAGTTCGTGCACCCGCTGGCCCTGCTGCTGTGGGCGGCGGCGGTGCTCGCCTACATCGCGGGCACACCGGTGCTCAGCGCGGCGATCGTGGCTGTGATCGTGCTCAACGCAGGACTGGCCTTCGCACAGGAGCAGCAGGCCGAGCGCGCGGTGGAGGCTCTGCGTGGCTTCCTGCCCCCGCACGCCGCGGTGCTGCGTGACGGGCACCGCACGACCGTGCGGGTCGAGAACCTGGTCCCCGGTGACGTACTGGTGATCGATGAGGGCGACCGCATCTCCGCCGATGCCAGGCTGTTGTCCGGCGGTGTCGAGGTGGACGTGTCCGCACTGACCGGCGAGTCCCAGCCGGTATCCCGACAGGCCGACCCCTCGGCCGTACACGTCCGACTTGTCGACGCCGTCGACGTGGTGTTCAGCGGCACCTCGTGCGTGGCCGGCACCGCGCGTGCGGTGGTGTTCGCCACCGGCACACACACCGAACTCGGCCGGATCGCGGCACTGTCCGAACGGGTGACCACCGAACAGAGCCCGCTGGAACGTCAGGTCCGTCGGGTGGCCTGGCTGATCGCCGCGGTGGCGGTCGGGATCGGGGCGGCGTTCCTGCCACTGGGTACGTTGGCCGGGCTGCCGCTGCAGGACGCATTCATCTTCGCCGTCGGGCTGTTGGTGGCCAACGTTCCCGAGGGCCTGCTACCCACCATCACCCTCGCCCTCGCGGTCGGGGTCCGCTCGCTGGCCCGACGCGGTGCGGTGGTCAGGCGGCTGTCGGCGGTCGAGACGCTCGGCTCGACCACGGTGATCTGCACCGACAAGACCGGCACCCTGACCGAGAACTCGATGCGCGTCACCCGCTGGTGGTCGTCCCAGAACGCCACCGACGGGCCGCCGCCGGAACTGGTCGAGACGATGGCGGCGTGTAACGTCGCCGAACTCGTCGGTGCGGACCGGGCGCACGGTGACCCAACGGAGATCGCCCTGTTGCGGTACGCGGCCGAACACGGAGTTGACACCGGCGCCGACGAACGGGAAAAGCACCGGCGTGCGTTGTTCCGGTTCGACCCGAGGCTGAAGAGGATGTCCACAGTAGACGTCATCGACGGTGTCGGGCCGACGGTGCACGTCAAGGGCGCCCCGGAGGAGGTGCTGCCCCGCTGCACGCACACCCTCGGTCCGGACGGCACGGCTCGGCCGGTGGATCCGGCCGGGGGCGAGCAGGCCGCACACGCGCAGGACGAGTTCGCCTCCGCCGGGCTGCGGGTACTCGCGTTCGCTCGTCGGGAACTGGCCGGCGAACCGGTGCCATCCCATCGGGACCAGGCCGAGTCCGGGTTGTGCCTGGTCGGTCTGGTCGGGCTGCTCGACCCGCCGCGGCCGGAGGTGTCCGCGGCGGTCGCCGCCTGCCACACGGCCGGCCTGACGGTGCACGTGGTGACCGGCGACAACGGGCGTACCGCCGCCCAGATCGCGCGCCAGGTGGGGCTTCGCGCGCAGCGCATCGTCGACGGTGAACAGATGGACAGGATGAGCGAAGCCGACCTGGACCGACTGCTCGCCTCCGGTGAGGAGATCGTGTTCGCCCGCAGTTCGCCAGAGACAAAACTGCGTATCGCCGACGCGCTGCGTCATGAGGACGAGGTCATCGCGATGACCGGCGACGGGGTCAACGACGCGCCGGCGCTGCGCCGCTCCGACATCGGGGTCGCGATGGGGATCAGCGGCACCGACGTGGCCCGGGAGGCAGCCACCATGGTGCTCACCGACGACAACTTCGCCACCGTTGTCGCCGCCATCCGCGAAGGTCGGCGGGTCTACGACAACGTACGCAAGTTCATCCTCTACATCTTCGCGCACGCCGTCCCGGAGGTCGTGCCGTTCCTGCTGTTCGCGTTGTCCGGAGGATCGGTGCCGTTGCCACTGACCGTGTTGCAGATACTGGCGATCGACCTGGGCACCGAGACCCTGCCGGCGCTGGCGCTGGGCCGTGAACCGGCCGAACCGGGGCTGATGTCCCGACCGCCGCGGCGCCGCCGGGAGAACGTGATCACCGGACGGCTGCTGGTGCGAGCCTGGGCCCTGATGGGGACGGTGTCAGCGGTGCTGACGCTGGGCGGGTTCCTCGCGGTACTGCTGTCCGCCGGCTGGCACCCGGGCGATCCGGTCGGTGCTGGGACCGCGCTGCACCACGCCTACCGACAGGCCACCACCGCCACCTTCGTCGGCATCGTGGCCTGTCAGATCGGCACCGCCTGCGCCGCTCGGACCGAACGGGCGTCCCTGCGTGAGGTGGGGCTGACCACCAACCCGCTGCTACTGGCCGGTTTCGTTTTCGAGCTCGCCTTCACCGCCGTGTTGGTCTACCTGCCGCCGTTGCAGCGCCTGTTTGACACCGCGGCCCCGCCGTGGTGGCTGTTGCTACTCCTGGTGCCCTTCCCGCTGATCGTCTGGGGGGTCGACGAGACCGCTCGCGCGCTGGCCCGCCGTTCCGGACCAGGATGACGGCGAAGCTGGGTGGACCGCTCACCGGAGTGGTTGGTCGGTTTGTTCGGTCAGCGAGAAGTGACTCTCCTCCTCCTGGCCGAAGTGCAGACGCGGCACCGCGTACAACCCGTAGAGCGACCCGGTCAGGTCGCTGGTCTGGTCCGGATCGGGCCGGCGACGGTTGTCGACCAGTCGCAGGTGGGTGCCGATGCGATGGACGAGCCGTTCGATCTCCGCATGCGTCCGGCTCATCGGCGCCATCGCCTCGCCTGCTCGTGGGGCAGCAGTCGATGTTCGAGCAGATCGTGGGCCCGTCGGACGCCGGCCCACGCGGCCGGTGAGGGACCCTCGCGGGTGAGTTGGTCCACCGCTTGCCGGACCGAGGTCAGTGTGTCGCCCAACTCGGCGTGTTCACCGGCGTAGCGGGTCACCAACTGTTCGACGTCGTGGTCCCACCGGCGCACCGAGGCGCCTCCGCGCAGGGCCCGCAGCGCGTTGAGGATGACCGTGGCGTCGATGCCTTCCTGGAGCAGCGCGCCGGGGGTTGGTCGTGCGCCGGCCGCCTTCGCCAGTCGCACGATGCCCGCGTAGGTACTCAGCTCGGCTGACGCGGTACACCGCAGGGTGAACGCCGCGTCCGCGTTCACCGCGCCACTGCGTGCCGCCTGCCGCCCGTTCGACCAACTCCGACTCACCGCTGAGCACCGACTCGTCCAGCAGCGCTGGCTCCTCGGACAGCACGCCGTCGGCTGGCGCGACCTCCGCGGACCCGACCACCAACAGGTCGCCTGGGCATACCTCATCCAGCGGCACGTCCCGCACGGTCTCGCCGTCCCGCCGTCGGGCCCGTCGGGGGGCCAGGGTGAGCAGGGCGGTCAGGTCGCGCCGGGCCCGGCGCTCGGCACAGGACTCCAATGCCCGACCGGTGGCCAGCATCGCGGCGATCAGCGCGCCGGCCAGATACTCGCCGATCACCAGGGTGCCGACCAGCGCCAACACCGCGACCGCGTCCACGCCGGTGCGCCGCTGGCGCAGCGCAGCAGGTACCAGCGCGGTCAGTGTGGTCACCGCCCACACAACGTCGGCGACCCGGCGCGCACCGACCGCCCAGGCCAGCGCACCGGCCAGCACGGCTACCGTGGTGCCGACCACGAACGCGGCCATCCACGGCGGCC
>DATCXL010000376.1:0-4133 GCA_036565825.1 Mycobacteriales bacterium | reverse complement strand
TACCGGGCACCATCGCCACCGGGTCGGCCAGGCAGCTCGGCGACGCGGTGGCCGACTGGGGGGTCCGCAACGCCGAGGCGCTGAAGGTCAGGTACGTGATCTGGTACGCACGGATCTACGACATGGAGACCAGCGATCCGTCCTGGCAGCCCTACTGCAACGTCGCGCAGTTGTCGGCGGCCGAGTGCGCCAACCCGACCCCCGGTGACGTGGCCACCAACCAGCACTACGACCACGTGCACATCTCCGTGTCGCACTGACCACGGACCGGTACGGCAGAAGCAGATGCCGCCCGGCTCAGGGCGGGGTCAGCGCGCCCAACGCCATCCGGTGCAACAGGGCAGCCATGTCGGTCCGGTCCAGCCCGGCGGCGCTGTGCGGGGTGGAGTTGATCAGACCGAACAGCGCGTGCGCGGCGGCCCGGGCCTCGGCCTCCCCGAGCGGTGGTCGAGCCCGGCGGATCACCGTCACCCACTCTTCGACATAGAGCCGCTGGAGTCGGCGGACCCGGTGCCGTTCGGCGTCGGGAAGGTTGCCCAGGTCCCGGTCGTGCACCGTGATCAGCGCCGGGTTGGACAGCGCGAACTCGACGTGCCAGCGCACGAGGGCGTCCAACGCCCCGGCCGGGTCCGACGCGTCGGCGACGCGTCGACTGCCCTCGCGTAGCAGTTCCTCGCTGATCGCGACCAGCATCTCGGCCAACATCGCGTCCTTGCTGGCGAAGTGCCGGTAGACCCCTGGTCCGGAGATGCCGGCCGCGGCACCGATGTCGTCGACCCCCACACCGTGGAAGCCACGCTCGGCGAACAGTTCGGCAGCCGCCCGCAGCAGGGCCTCCCGCCGGGGCTGCGGCGCGGACGCCGGACGTCGGGTCATGGTCACCAGGGTAGACGCCGCCGTTAACGTTTGTTAACCTACTGACACGTAGTTAACAGGCGTTCACCCGAGAACCCGGGGAACCAGCAATGAGTCAGATCGCACCAGGCGCCACCACAGCCGGGCTGGCCCACGCGCCGGCACCGGTGCTGTCCAGCACGGCGGACAGTACCGCCGAGGCGTTCAACCGTAACGCCGCCGCACACCAGGCACTGGTGGCCGAACTGCGGGACAGGCTCGCCACTGCCGCCCGGGGCGGTTCCGAACGGGCCCGTACCCGGCATCTGGCCCGCGGCAAATTGCTGCCCCGAGACCGGGTGGACGCTCTGGTGGATCCGGCCTCCCCGTTCCTGGAGCTGTCCCCGCTGGCCGCGGAGGGGATGTACGACGGTCGGGCGCCGGCCGCCGGCATCATCACCGGTGTCGGGCGGATCGCCGGGCGTGAGTGCGTCGTGGTCGCCAACGACGCCACCGTCAAGGGCGGCACCTACTACCCGATGACGGTCAAGAAGCACCTGCGCGCCCAGGAGGTCGCGCTGCACAACAACCTGCCCTGCGTGTACCTGGTCGACTCCGGTGGGGCGTTCCTGCCGATGCAGGATGAGGTCTTCCCCGACCGCGAGCACTTCGGTCGGATCTTCTACAACCAGGCCACCATGTCTGCCCGGGGTATCCCGCAGATCGCCGCCGTGCTCGGCTCCTGCACGGCCGGCGGCGCGTACGTACCGGCGATGAGCGACGAGGCGGTGATCGTCCGTAACCAGGGCACCATCTTCCTGGGCGGACCGCCGCTGGTGAAGGCCGCCACCGGCGAGGTGGTCAGTCCCGAGGATCTCGGCGGCGGTGACCTGCACTCGCGGGTGTCCGGGGTCACCGACCATCTGGCCGACGACGACCCGCACGCGTTGCGCATCGTGCGGACGATCGTCGGCACCCTGGCCCCCCGCCCGCCCCGGCCGTGGGATGTGCTGCCCACCGAGGAACCGGCGCTGGACCCGACCGAGCTCTACGGGGTGGTGCCGGCAGACACCCGTACGGCCTACGACGTGCGTGAGGTCATCGGGCGCATCGTGGACGGCAGTCGGTTCGCCGAGTTCAAGACGTCCTACGGGCCGACCCTGGTCACCGGGTTCGCCCGCCTGCACGGCCATCCGGTCGGCATCGTGGCCAACAACGGCATCCTGTTCAGCGAGTCCGCGGTCAAGGGCGCGCACTTCGTCCAACTGTGTGACCAGCGCCAGATACCGTTGGTGTTCCTACAGAACATCAGCGGCTTCATGGTGGGACGCGAGTACGAGGCCGGCGGCATCGCCAAGCACGGCGCGAAGATGGTCACCGCGGTCGCCTGCGCCCGGGTGCCGAAACTGACCGTGGTGATCGGCGGGTCGTTCGGCGCGGGCAACTACAGCATGTGCGGTCGGGCGTACTCGCCCAGGTTCCTGTGGATGTGGCCGAACGCGCGGATCAGCGTGATGGGTGGCGAGCAGGCCGCCTCGGTGTTGGCCACGGTGCACCGGGACCAACTCGCCGCTCGCGGTGAGGACTGGCCCGCGCAGGCCGAACAGGAGTTCAGCCAACCGATCCGTGACCAGTACGAACGGCAGGGCAACCCCTACTACGCCACCGCCCGGCTGTGGGACGACGGAATCATCGACCCGATGCAGACCCGTACCGTGCTCGGCCTCGCCCTGTCGGCCTGCGCGAACGCCCCACTCGAGCCGGTGTCCTACGGCGTTTTCCGGATGTGAGGCGGCGATGTTCGACTCGGTACTGATCGCCAACCGCGGTGAGATCGCGGTCCGGGTCATCCGCACCCTACGGCGACTGGGCATCCGGTCGGTCGCGGTGTACACAGACGCCGACGCGGCCAGCCGGCACGTGGCCGAGGCCGACCTTGCGGTCTGCCTGGGTGATGACCGCGGATACCTCGACATCGACCGGATCCTGCGCGCGGCGGCCCGCACCGGCGCGGCTGCGGTACACCCCGGATACGGTTTCCTGGCCGAGAACGCCGCGTTCGCCACCGCCTGCGAACGGGCCGGCCTGGTGTTCGTCGGCCCACCGGCATCTGCCATCGAGGCGATGGGCGACAAGATCCGGGCCAAGCAGACGGTCGAGAAGGCCGGCGTGCTGGTGGTGCCGGGTCGGCACGAACCCGGGATGTCCGACCAGGACATCGCCCAGGCCGCGATCGAGATCGGTTTCCCGGCCCTGCTCAAGCCCTCGGCCGGCGGTGGTGGCAAGGGAATGCGGCTGGTCCGTTCGGCCGACGAACTGGCCGAGCAGATCGCCGCGGCCCGCCGGGAGGCGCGGGTGGGGTTCGGCGACGACACCCTGCTGGTGGAGCGGTACGTGACCTCACCCCGACACATCGAGGTGCAGGTATTCGCCGACCGGCATGGACACGTGCTGCACCTGGGCGAGCGCGAGTGCAGCCTGCAACGCCGACACCAGAAGATCGTCGAGGAGTCACCGTCCCCGCTGCTGGACCCACCGATGCGGGCCCGGATGGGCGCCGCGGCGGTGCAGGCGGCCAGATCGGTGGGCTACGTCGGGGCCGGCACCGTCGAGTTCGTCGTCCCGGGTACGCCCGAGGCCGCCGGTGACTTCTTCTTCATGGAGATGAACACCCGACTGCAGGTCGAACACCCGGTCACCGAACTGGTCACGAGCCTGGACCTGGTCGAACTGCAGTTGCGGGTGGCCGCCGGGGAACCACTGCCGTTCACCCAGTCCGATGTGCGCGTGCACGGACACGCGGTGGAGGCTCGGGTCTACGCCGAAGACCCGGCCCGGGGTTTCCTACCCACCGGCGGGCGGGTGTTGGCGCTGTCCGAACCCGACGGTGAACACGTGCGGGTCGACTCCGCGCTTGCCCCGGGAATGCCGGTGGGCAGCCGATACGATCCGATGCTGGCCAAGATCGCGGTCTGGGGCGAGGACCGGGCCACCGCACTGCGCCGGCTGGACTCCGCGCTGGGTCGCACCGTCCTTCTGGGACTGACTACGAACGTCGCGTTCCTACGGGCACTGCTGGCCGATCCCGACGTGGTCGCCGGACGGCTCGACACCGGCCTGGTAGAACGTCGGCTGGCCGAACTGACCGGCGCACCGGTGCCCGACGACGTGCTGGCCGCGGTGGCGCTGGCCCGGCTGCTCGACGCAGAACCCGCCGGCCCGGTGGTGGATCCGTTCGACCTGGTCGGCGGCTGGCGCCTTGGCGAACATGCCTGGACCCGGTGGCGGCTGCACCCGGT
>DATCXL010000933.1:0-7284 GCA_036565825.1 Mycobacteriales bacterium | reverse complement strand
TGGCAGCACCTGTTCTGGTTCTTCGGGCATCCCGAGGTCTACATCGTGGCGATACCGTTCTTCGGCATCGTCACCGAGGTGATCCCGGTGTTCTCCCGCAAGCCGGTGTTCGGCTACAAGGGCCTGGTGTTCGCCACCATCAGCATCGGTGGGCTGTCGATGACCGTGTGGGCACACCACATGTTCGCCACCGGCGCGGTGCTGCTGCCGTTCTTCTCGTTCATGTCGTTCACCATCGCGATACCCACCGGGATGAAGTTCTTCAACTGGATCGGTTCGATGTGGCGCGGCTCGATCACGCTCGAAACGCCGATGTTGTTCTCGATCGGGTTCCTGGTCACCTTCCTGTTCGGTGGGCTGTCCGGAGTCATCCTCGCCTCCCCACCGTTGGACTTCCACGTCACGGACACCTATTTCGTGGTGGCACACTTCCACTACGTGCTGTTCGGCACGATCGTGTTCGCGGCGTTCTCCGGGATCTACTTCTGGTTCCCCAAGTTCACCGGCAGGTTCCTGGACGAGCGGCTGGGCAAGCTGCACTTCTGGACCACGTTCCTCGGCTTCCACGGCACGTTCCTGGTGCAGCACTGGCTGGGTAACGAGGGCATGCCGCGCCGGTACGCCGACTACCTGCCCACCGACGGGTTCACCACGTTGAACACGATCTCCACCATCGGATCGTTCGTACTGGGCTCGTCCATGCTGGCGTTCGCCTACAACGTCTACAAGTCGTACCGCTTCGGTGAGATCATCGATGCGGACGACCCGTGGGGTTACGGCAACTCGCTGGAGTGGGCCACATCCTCCCCGCCGCCCAGGCACA
The DNA here is from genome assembly GCA_036565825.1 of Mycobacteriales bacterium. Lineage (GTDB taxonomy): Bacteria > Actinomycetota > Actinomycetes > Mycobacteriales > DASULA01 > DASULA01. The sequence goes on along the minus strand of DATCXL010000933.1, from coordinate 6,461 downwards.
ACTTCACCACCCTTCCGCGCATTCGCTCCGAGCGTCCGGCATTCGACCTGCACTACCCGCACATGGCCGAGCGGCTGAAGCTGGAGGCACATTCAGGACGTCGTCACAAGCAGTAGGCATTTCCGCGAGCGATGCCGTGGCCCAACGCCACGGTGTCCCGGGGTCGTGTGCGCCGTGCCAGTCTCGGCGTACGAAGGGGTAACCGCAGACCGCGGCCCCCAAGATCCGGTCCGGGCGGGGGCGTGTTGGTCCGGACGCCCCGTCACCCCGACCGTATCCGCCACGATGCCCTAGGGTCGGTACCGATATGCAGCCGCAAAGCGTCCTTGTCACGGTCACCGGGTCGGATCGCCCCGGCGTCACCTCAGCCCTCTTCGCGGCACTCGCCGCACACGACGTCGAGGTCATCGACGTCGAGCAGGTGGTCATCCGCGGAAACCTGGTCCTGTGCGTTCTTCTCACCCTGCGGGGTGAGGCGGCACCGCTGCGCCGGGCGGTCACCCACACCGCCGAGGCGCTGGGCATGGAGGTGGAGGTGGCAATCGGCGAGGAGGTCGACGACGCCAGCCCGCGCCGTGCCGGCCGCCACCAGGTGCTGGTGCTGGGTAGCCCGCTGCGGGCTGGCGCGGTGGGGGAGGTGGCCCGCCGGATCGCCGACCTCGGAGCGAACATCGACTCGATCACCCGACTGTCGAGCTATCCGGTGACCAGTCTGGAGCTGACCGTCTCCGGTGCCGACTCGGCCGAACTGCGCACCACCCTGGCAACGGCGGCCAAGGAGACCGGCACCGACATCGCGGTGGAGCGCGCCGGCCTGCACCGACGCGCCAAGCGGCTGCTGGTGATGGATGTCGACTCGACCCTGGTGCAGGGCGAGATCATCGAGATGCTCGCCGAGCACGCCGGATGCGCCGACCAGGTGTCCCGGGTGACCGAGGCGACGATGGCCGGCGAACTGGACTTCACCGAGTCACTGCGCGCGCGGGTGGCGCTGCTGCGCGGGCTGCCGGAGTCGGTACTCGACGAGGTACGGGCCAAGGTGCAGTTGATGCCCGGCGCTCGCACCCTGGTCCGCACGCTCAAACGAATGGGTTACCGCTGTGGTGTGGTCAGCGGCGGGTTCACCCAGTTCACCGATGACCTGGTGCGCACTCTCGGACTCGACTTCGCCGCCGCCAACACCCTGGAGATCGTCGACGGTCGGCTCACCGGACGGCTGTCCGGGGAGATCATCGACCGGCCGGGCAAGGCGCGGGCACTGGTGCACTTCGCCGAAAGGTTCGACATCCCGCTGTCGCAGACCGTGGCGGTCGGTGACGGAGCCAACGACATCGACATGCTCAACACCGCCGGGCTGGGCATCGCGTTCAACGCCAAGGCCGCGGTGTGTGAGGTGGCCGACGCCTCGCTGTCGCAACCGTACCTGGACGCGATCCTGTTCCTGCTCGGCATCTCCCGAGACGAGATCGAACAGGCCGACGCCGACGACCCCTCGCCGGGCTCGTCGCTGTGATCGGCCCACCACCGGTCAGGCCCGGACCACCGGCGCGCCGACAAGGATGACACCGGCCGCACGCAGTTGTTCGATCGCGGCACGGGTGGAGGGTTCGGCCACCCCCGCGGTCAGGTCGAGCCGGACCGTGGTGACAAACCCCTCCCGGACCGCGTCCAACGCGGTCGCCCGCACGCAGTGGTCGGTTGCGATACCGACGACCTCGACATCGGTGATCCCGTGCCCGCGCAGCCAGGCCGCCAACGACTCGCCCTGGTGGTTACCCTCGAAGCCGCTGTAGGCGGCGGCGTGCTCACCCTTGTCGAAGACCGCCTCGAGGTGTTCTCGGTCCAGTGCGGGGTGCAACTCCGCGCCAGGCGTGCCGACCACGCAGTGTGCCGGCCAGGTGTGAACGAAGTCCGGTTCCTTGGCAAAGTGAGATCCAGGGTCGATGTGGTGGTCACGGGTCGCCACCGCGTGGGCATGGTCACCCTCGGCGAGCCGCGCGCTGATCGCCGCGGCGACCTCGGCACCGCCGGCCACGGCCAGGCTGCCGCCCTCACAGAAGTCGTTCTGCACGTCGACGACGATCACGGCACGCTTCATCGGACAAGTGTCCCGCATCGCCGCCCGACCGGCCAAGGACGTGCTGGGTCCGGTTGTTCGATCGGTCTGGCAGGGTCGGTGAGCACCGCCTACCTCGTTGGAGACAGTCCTACGGTCGGGTCTCCGAGCGAATATTCAGCCGGACCACCCGGGTTCAGCCTGGACCACCACCCGGGCCCACCGGTGGCCCCGGACACCTACTAACTCTCCGGTACGAACCGGGTGGGTATGGCCGGTTCGCCACCGGACAGCTTCAGCCCGTCCCAGGGCAGCGTGACCATCGCCTGTCGCAGGTGCGTGCGGGAGTCCTCCAGCGTGATCGGGTTGACCCGTTCACCGGCCCGCAGATACTCGACCTGCAGTGCCCGGTCGTTGGCCTGCGGTTCTGGTGGCCCGAGAGCGCTGACCACCTCCTCGGTCGCGGTGCCGGTGGGCTTGTGCCGGCGTATCGCCACCTTCTCTCCGCCGAGGGACACCTTGTGTTCCGACCGTTTGGCCACCGGACGTCCGTCCACCTCGACCAGTTTGTAGACCATTCCCGCGGTCGGCGCGCCCGATCCGGTGACCACCGAGGTGCCGGCCCCGTATGCGTCCACCGGCGCGATGGCCAGGGTGGCGATAGAGAACTCGTTCAGGTCACCGCTGAGCACGATCCGGGTGCCGGTGGCCCCCAGGTTGTCCAGCAGTTCCCGGGCCTGGTGGGCCAACACACCCAGGTCACCTGAGTCGATCCGGATCGCACCAAGTCCCGGCCCCGCCTCGGCAACGGCCGAACGGATCCCCTGGGTGATGTCGTAGGTGTCGACCAACAGGGTGGTGCCCTGGCCGAGCGCCTCGGCCTGGGCCCGGAACGCGGCCGCCTCCGAGTCGTGCACCATGGTGAAGGCGTGTGCGGCGGTTCCGCTGGTGGGGATGCCGTAACGGCGTCCGGCCTCCAGGTTGGAGGTGGAGGAGAAGCCGGCCAGGTAGGCGGCCCGGGCCGCGGCCACCGCGGCCTGCTCGTGGGTGCGCCGCGATCCCATCTCGATGATCGGGCGGTCTCCGGCGGCCGAGACCATCCGGGCCGCCGCCGAGGCGATCGCGGTGTCGTGGTTGAGTACGGCCAGGGCCAGTGTCTCCAGCACCACAGCCTCGGCGAACCGCCCACGAACGGTCAACACCGGTGAGCCGGGGAAGTACAACTCACCCTCCCGGTAGCCGATGATGTCACCGGTGAACCGGAATTCGGCAAGGAAGTCGAGGGTGTCCTGGTCGATCACGGCCCGCTCGCGCAGGAACTCCAGTTCCCGCGCGCCGAACCGGAATCGTTGGACCGCGTCGACCAGTCGCGCCGTACCGGCAACCACGCCGTAGCGGCGGCCCTGTGGCAGTCGGCGGGCGAATACCTCGAACACGCAGCGCCGGTCGGCGGTGCCGTCGCGCAGCGCGGCGGCGAGCATGGTCAACTCGTAGTGGTCGGTGAACAGTGCGGTGGACTCCACCACCCGAGCCTAGATCGCACCCACCGGGTCGCTGACCCGGATCCGGATACCGGGGGGTCCGGTCGGCTCGGCACGGCGTCATGGCCAACCCCGCAGGGGCTGGGATCAGCGGGTGTGGCGGTCCGTGCTGGTTCCCGGGCGCGCCGGGAACGCGGCGTGGTGACATGATCGGAGCCATGTCTCCGACGCTCGCGCCCGACCGCGTCGAGAGGACCGATCTCGACGAACAGGTCGACCCGGACCAGCCGTGGATCACCATCGTCTGGAACGACCCGGTGAATCTGATGAGTTACGTCGTCTGGGTGTTCCAGAAGCTCTTCGGCTACGACCGGGAGAAGGCCACCAGACTGATGCTCGACGTCCACCACAAGGGCCGTGCGGTGGTGTCCACCGGCGCGCGGGAACGGATGGAGCTCGACGTGTCCCGGCTGCACGCGGCCGGTCTGTGGGCGACCCTGCGGCAGGACCGTTGACCGCGTTCTGGCGTAGCGGTGACACCGTGTGCGCGGTGCTGGACGAGTCCGAGGCACAGCTGGTCCGCAGGCTGGTCACCGACGTGCGGGCGATGCTCACCCCGGACGGATCGTCACACGGTGTGCCGGGTGACGGCGCGTTCGACGGGGTCCCGGACTGGTCGCAGGCTCCGGCCGCGGTCTCGGCCCCGGAGGACCCGGCGATGGCCCGACTGCTGCCCGACGGGTACCGCGACGACCCCGCGGCCGCGGCCGAACTGCGTCGGCTGACCGAGTGGTCGTTGCGGGAGGCCAAGAGCCAGACCGCGCAACGGCTGCTCGACTCGTTGCCGGACCGGGGAGGCTCCCTCACCCTGGACCTGCCGACCGCCGAGGCGTGGCTGGGTGCCCTCAACGATGTGCGACTGGTGTTGGGTACCCGACTGGAGGTGACCGAGGACACCGTCAGGAACGAGGCCGGGGGGCTGCGTGAGGGTGACGGCCCGGTCGCGGTCGCCTACCAGGTGTACTGCTGGCTGGGCGTGGTCCAGGACGAGTTGCTGTCGGCGGTCTGGGACTGACGTGCTGGCCGCACCGGCCGTGCTGGGGCTGTGCTGGCCTGTGTCCGAGGCTGTCGGTACCCGGGGGTGGGCCGGCGTTCACCCGGGTGGGTACCCTCGACACGTGCTGCGGATTGACCAGGCGAGCTATGACGCGATCGTTGCGCATGCCCGTCGAGACCACCCCGACGAGGCCTGTGGTGTGGTCGCCGGCCCGGCTGGTTCGGACCGTCCAGAGCGGGTCGTAACGATGACCAACGCCGAACGCTCCCCGACGTTCTTCCGCTTCGACCCGACCGAGCAGTTGCGGGTGTGGCGTGAGATGGACGATCGCGACGAGGAACCGGTCATCATCTACCACTCTCACACGGCGACCGAGGCGTACCCGTCACGGACCGACATATCACTCGCGGGTGAGCCGGGTGCCCACTACGTGCTGGTGTCCACCCGCGATCCCGAGTTGGACGAGTTCCGGTCGTACCGCATCGTCGAGGGCACGGTGACCGAGGAACCCGTCGAGGTGGTCCAGTCGTACATGTTCGGCCACACGCCGACCGAGACCGTATACGACTGTCCCTCATCCTGACCGCGCCCGCCCGGTGGGCGGGGTCACCGGTGGCACGCGGAATCGTCGCGCCCGCGATCGCGTTGGCCACAGCGAGCGACGCTCGCGTAGGCGAACAGTCCAACAACTTCACGCGCCCTCTCACGCAAGGAGCCCAGATGGCGATCGAGGTCCGCATTCCCACGATCCTGCGCCCGTATACCGGCGGTGCGAAGGCTGTCGAGGCGTCCGGCGACACACTCGCCGTGCTCGTCGACGACCTGGACAACCGACACCCCGGCATCAAGGCCAGGCTGGTGACCGACGCGGGCGCGCTGCACCGCTTCGTCAACGTGTACGTCAACGACGAGGACGTGCGCTTCACCGGGGCGCTGGACACCGCGCTGAAGGACGGTGACTCGGTCACCATCCTGCCCGCGGTGGCGGGTGGCTGACCGCGGCGATGACCCGTTACGACTCGTTGGTCGACTCGCTGGGTGACACGCCGCTGGTCGGGCTACCGCGGCTGTCACCCAGTCCCCAGGTACGGGTGTGGGCCAAGCTGGAGGACCGCAACCCCACCGGTTCGGTGAAGGACCGCGCCGCGGCCTACATGGTGCAGGCCGCCGAGAAGGACGGGTTGCTGCGCCCCGGGACGACGATCCTGGAGCCCACCAGCGGCAACACCGGTATTTCGCTGGCCATGATGGCCGCGCTGCGCGGCTACCGCATGATCTGCGTGATGCCGGAGAACACCTCGGTCGAGCGCCGCCAGTTGCTGTCCATGTACGGCGCGCAGATCATCCTGTCGCCGGCCGCCGGTGGGTCCAACCAGGCCGTCGCCCAGGCCAAGCGACTGGCCGCCGAGCACCCCGACTGGGTGATGCTCTACCAGTACGGCAACCCGGCCAACGCGCTGGCGCACTACGAGACGACCGGACCGGAGCTGCTGCGCGACCTGCCCACCATCACTCACTTCGTGGCCGGACTGGGTACCACCGGAACACTCATGGGCACCGGGCGGTACCTGCGCGAGCACGTGCCGGGGGTACAGATCGTGGCGGCCGAACCTCGCTACGGCGAACTGGTGTACGGGCTGCGCAACATCGACGAAGGCTTCGTGCCCGAGCTCTACGACGGCTCGGTGCTGTCCACCCGGTTCTCCGTGGGGCCGCGTGAGGCACTGCGGCGCACCCGTGAACTGGTCGAGCAGGAGGGCATCTTCGCCGGGATCTCCAGCGGCGCGGTGCTGCACGCCGCCCTGGCCATGGCCGACAAGGCGGTGGAGGCCGGGCAGAGTGCCGACATCGCGTTCCTGGTCGCCGA
>DATCXL010000932.1:0-5362 GCA_036565825.1 Mycobacteriales bacterium | reverse complement strand
CGAGGCCGGCGGCGGCCACCACCCGGTGGCAGGGCACCACCACCGGCAGCGGGTTGGAGCCCATCACCGCGCCCACCACGCGGGCGGCCGACGGACGGCCCGCCCGCGCCGCCAGATCCTGGTAGCTGAGCACCTGGCCGTAGCCGACCGTGCTGTACAGCGTCTGCAGTACATGCCGGCCGAATCCGCTGGTCAGCGACCAGTCCAGCGGTAGGTCGAACTCACGGCGGGTACCGGCGAGGTACTCCCGGAACTGGCGGATCGGCTCGCCCAGTCGCTCCGGTGCGTACTGGAGGGTGGACGAACCCGTCCGGGCCAGATCGTCGGTCAGCCGCTGTACCACCTCGGGTTCGGCCGACAAGGTGACCCGCAGCAACCCGGCCGTACCGGCGACCAGGATGAACCCGTCGGTGGGTGTCCGCACATCGGCCCACCACAGCATCGACTCCGCCGCCACCAGCCGATCGTGCCATCAGGCCTACGACCCCCGGCCGACGGGGCAACTTTCAGGCGTTGACCGGCCAGGACACGGTCTGGGTCATGTACTGGGTTCGGAACGCCTCGTCGCGCACCATTCCGGTCCGGTCGACGACCGTGGCGGTGAGCGTGTGTCGGCCGGCCGTCATGGCCACGGTGGACAGGTTGAGGGTGGTCATGTTGTTCGCCGCGGTGATGATCCGCCCGTCCAGTCGCCAGGTGACGGCCAGGGTGTGGTCGGTGGGTCGCATCGGCACCACGGTCACCCTGCTGGTCCGTCCCTGGGTGGATCCGACCGCGGTGGCCGCGTCGATCGGCCGGACCTTCCGGTAGATGGCCTCGACGATGGCCTCCCGACCCACCGTGTTGAACGGCCGGCCCAACGAGCGCATCAGTGAGTTCAGGCTGGGCCGGTAGTAGCCAAGGCGGAAGTAGTTGGCCCCCTCGTAGGTACCGCCGGTGCCGCCGTCGGGGGTGGGTACCCCCAGCCAGCGGTACCACTTGAGTCGGGCCTGGGTCAGCTGCGCGGCGGTGTAGGCGGAGACGTTCGGGTAGACCGGCTCGACCCCGATCGCCTGGCCGTAGGGTGTGTCGTACTCGTCACCCAGCTTGCCCAGGGTGTGCCCCATCTCGTGCGAGACGATCGACCCGGCGGCCGGGTTGCGGCCGGCGACCGCGGTCACCGCGCCGCCCGAGCCGCCGTAGGTGGTGGTGTTGGCCACCGCGATCACCTCGTCACGACCGGGGGCGGCCGCAGCATAGGACAGTGCCCTGTTGTAGTCGACGCACAGCAACCGGTCGATCCCGTGACACCAGAACCGCATGGCCAACGGGGTGTTGCGGGTGATGCCGTTGACCGGGTCGTTGGAGATACCCGACACCGGCGAGGCGATGTCGATCCGGTAGGCGTTGAGGTAGCTGCGGTACACGTTCAACGGAGACACCGCCAGCAACGCGCTGGTCAACAGACTCGACACGTTCTGCGCGTAGGTGCCCAACTGGCTCGCCGTGTAGCCGTCGCCAAGGAAGACGATGTTGAGCCGGTTGCTAGGGCGCCCGTTGTTGAGAATCGTGACGACGCTGGTCGCGGTCGGGGCAGCGGGCGTGGGCGCGGTGTCGGCGACTCCGGGACGCCGACTGATCGTGCCGTCCGGGGAGAACACCTCGTAGAGCAGGGACAGGTTCCGATGACCCGCCGGCGCGGGCTGGACCGGCTGGCTGGGACGGACAGCCTGTGCCGACGGTGGGGCGATCAGCATCGGGGCCAGTGGTGCCACCACCAGCGGGAACAGTAGCTTCAGCCGCCTGCTACTCATCATGCATCCCTTTTGGAGTCCGAATCGCGCCGGTGGCGCTGTTCTGTGGCCGGCACGGTACGTGCCGATCCGGCCGTCTGGCCAGCAGGCCACGGCGGGGCATCGCGAATTCACGCGTTCGGGCGGAGTTCCGCGCGCGTCGCCCCGCCGTGCCGTCCCGGCGGCAGTTAACCATCCACTTAGGAATGTACGGTGACACCGTCCAAACAGAGCGGGGGTGCCAGATGAGTATGAGGCGGATCGTGCTGCCGGTGTTGGGGGCGATCGTCCTGGCCGCGTCGGTGCAGGCTCCGGCGTATGCACAGACCGGGCACGTGCACCTGGTGCTCCGGATGGTCGACCCGGTGTACAACGACTTCAACCAGGTCGTCTACAAGATCAGCGTACGGAACCTGGGGCTCGACACGGCCACTCATGTACGGACCATGCGCAACGCACTGTTCTGTGCCACCTCCAGTACACCGTTGAACGAGTGTACGAACACCGCACCCTTCGTGTTGCGGATGAGGGACATCCCCAAGGACGGGGAGGATGTCTACGGCTCGGTCACAGGAGTACCGGTGTCCCATGGTCTTGTCCTACGGATCACCATCCAGGTCGTGTTCGTGGACCAGCATGACGACTTCTCGACGCCCGGCAGCTGCAACTTCGGTCAGGTGCCCCAGGATGCCTGCGACACCGCGGTGGTCGATCTACCGAGCTGAACGGGGGAAGCGGTGTTCGTCGCAAACGTACTGCGGACGGCGCTTTCGGTCACCATCCTGTGTGGTCTCCAACAGCCGGCCTCCGCCCAGCCGGTGGGGCGGATCCACCTGGTCGTCAAGATGGAGCCGGCCCGGTTCGGAGACCAGAATGACCTGATCTACCAGGTGGAGGTGGCGAACCTTGGGCCGGATCGGGCCACCGGGCTGGTGGTCCAGCAGTCGACGCTCTTCTGCGCGAGCAGGCCTGTGCCGCCACTGTTGTGCAAGCGGGATCGCGCGGTGACCTTCCCGATGGCGGACATCGCCCCGGATGGCGGGAACAGATTCGCCGTCGTCGTGCTGCTGAACACCAGCCGCGCGGTGGTTGTCCGCAACACCGTGGAGGTGGTGCGGGCCAACGAGCACGATATTGCCTCGGTTCCGGGGTCCTGTAACGACGGTGAGAGACCACAGGACGCCTGCGCCACCAGGGTGACCGACGTGTCCAGTTAGCTCTGGGGTCAGCCGCTGAGTTCGGTGAGTTCGGTGAGATCGGTCAGCACGATCCTGGCATCGTCGGGGTCGGTGATCCGGCCGGCCGCCTCCAGTCCGAGCGCGACATGGCGTCTGGTGTCGGCCTCGCGACCGGCCACCCGTGACGCGCGGGCCAGCGCCTCGTGCGCACAGGCCAGGTCGAAGTCGCCCAGGTCGTGCCGATCGCACACGTCCAGGCAGCGACGGGCGTGGTGCAGCGCGGGTTCGGCCCGGCCGAGCGCGGCGTAGACCCGCGCACACTGCCATTCGCCCCGGGCGACGTTGACCGGTGTGCCCACCCGGCCCCAGAAGTACCGGCTGGCGTGCGCCGCGTTGACCATCTCGTCGTCCTCTGCCGGCGTCCGCTCGGTGCGGTCCAGCAGTTCCCACACCCGGTTGAACAGGCCGGCGGCCAACCTCCGCTCGCCGGCCGCGCCGGCGTCTGGTCCGGTCATCGTGTCCTCCTGGCGGGCTCCCGGCGAGCGGGTCGACGGTACCCGCTCCGGTGCCGGCGTGGTCGCGACCGTCACGCTCCACGGTCCATTGTGAACCGTCGCGTCGTCGGGGGTGGCTTCCTCGATCGGAGGCCGTGCGGTGGGACCATCTGCGTGGTGGCAGACCATCGCACTCGGATTGTCGATTGTACCGGTACTGCTGTCTATCTTGTGGTACGTGCGCATTGAGTGTTTTTCGTCAAACGCGTCGGGAGAGGCCGTGGCCCGGGCGCATAACTGGCACGTCGTCGGGTAGCCAACTGGTGAGGTTCGAGACGCACATCTCACGCTGAGAGGTGGAAGCTTGTGAGACGACTTATCGAGCCTTTCGTCGTGCTGTTTCTGCTGTGCCTGTACGTGCCGGCCGCGGCGACGGTGGTGATCTTCGGCGGAGGCTACGCGTTGGTGACGGCCGGTGCACCGGCAGCGGCCTATCTGGTCATGGTCGGCTGGCTGCGTTGGCATCGTCCGGACCTGAGGCTACCGGGCACCGCCGAGGTGCGACACTGCACGACCGGTGAGCTGTGTCGGGCCTGGCGTCGGTCCGAGGCGATGCTGCGCTCGGTGTCGAACGTGGCGGTTCGCACCAGACTTGTCGGGCTGCGACAGTCCTATCTGGATGCCCTGGAGCGCCGCGATCCGATCGGCTTCGCACTGTGGATCTCGTTGCCCCGGGCCGGACGGGTGCCACCGGACAGCTACATCGGCGTGGCCAGACGGGCGGTGCGGGAGGACTGACCTGCTCCTGCGTATCTGCGCCGGTGGCGGAGCAGGTCAGGCCGGGCCGTCGTCCGGATGGATGCCAACCCGGGCGTCGCAGGTGTCGTACCGGAGGCCAGGTGGCTCAGGCCTGGCTGTCGGGAGGTGTGTCCGACCCATCACCCCGCTCGTCGGGTGTCGCGTCGGACGTGGGAGTCAGGCGGGTGGTGTCTCCCGATCGCACGTACCGGCCGCTCCCCGTGACGCCGTTGAAGGTGTGGAAGTGCAGGTCGAAGGCCGGTCGCTCGGACTGGATACGTGGGAGTGCGACGAAGTTGTGTCGCGGCACCGGCGAACCGGTGGCCCATTCCAGTGAGTTGCCGTGTCCCCACGGATCATCCGCCGCGGTGGGCTGACCGAACCGGTACGACTTGTAGACGTTGTAGGCGAACGCCAGCATGGACACGCCCAGTACGAACGACCCGATGGTGGAGATCGTGTTCAGCGCGGTGAACCCGTCGGTGGGCAGGTAGTCGGCGTACCGGCGCGGCATGCCCTCGTTGCCCAGCCAGTGCTGCACCAGGAACGTGAGATGGAAGCCGAGGAACGTGGTCCAGAAGTGCAACTGCCCCCATCTTTCGTCCAGGAACCTGCCGGTGAACTTGGGGAACCAGAAGTACACCCCGGAGAACGCCGCGAACACGATCGTGCCGAACAGCACGTAGTGGAAGTGCGCCACCACGAAGTAGGTATCCGAGACCTGGAAGTCCAACGGTGGGGCGGCGAGGATCACCCCGGACAGCCCACCGAACAGGAAGGTGACCAGGAACCCGAGCGAGAACAGCATCGGCGTCTCGAACGTGATGGAACCCTTCCACATCGAGCCGATCCAGATGAAGAACTTCATCCCGGTGGGTACCGCGATGAGGTAGGACATGAACGAGAAGAACGGCAGCAGCACCGCGCCGGTGGCGAACATGTGGTGCGCCCACACGGTCATCGACAGCATTGCGATGGCGATGGTGGCGAACACCAGGCCCTTGTAGCCGAACACCGGCTTGCGGGAGAACACCGGGATCACCTCGGTGACGATGCCGAAGAACGGTATCGCCACGATGTAGACCTCGGGATGCCCGAAGAACCAGAACAGGTGCTGCCA
>DATCXL010000924.1:0-6364 GCA_036565825.1 Mycobacteriales bacterium | reverse complement strand
CCGGCCGGCCAACGCGTCGATGCGGTAGTAGGTGGCGTCGAGGCTCGCGCTGTACCCGAGCTGATCGGCGGAGGCGGCCAGGCCCTCCACACCGCAATCCGGGCCACGCCCATGGCTAAACGCTCGCACCCGCGTGATCAGCGAAGGGTCGATACGGTGACCGCCATGCGTCAGGTAGCCGTTGACATAGCCGGTGTTGCCACCTAACTCGTAACGCAACGGCAAACGCAACCCGACCTGATTGTCCCGGCCGACGGTGATCGGCTGGTAGTAGTGCGAGGCCTCGCCGTAGCGCACCTTGTCGGTCGTGCCGTCCGGATCCTTCGGGTACAGCTCGATGAACACCTCGGTGATGACCGAGCTCATGCACACGCCGCCCCAGGTCTTGCTCCCGTCGGTGTCCGATCCCGTGGCCGGCAGCGTCGGGTTGACCCGCTGGATGTACGTGTATGCATGTGCGTGCGGCGCACCAGTCAAGTCGACCGTGTGTCCCGACGCGTCCTGGGTTTCCACGCCAATGATGGCGTCCACCGCCCGATTATCCGGATAACCAAAGATGGGGCCGTCAAGGCGAGTCGGCTGAGCCGCGGTGCAGCCAGCCGCCACGGCGGCCGGCTGAATAGCCGCCTGCGCCAGCGGCGGCACAAGCAGGGCGCCCATGGCCACCGCCGCGACCGCCATCGACAACAGACGCATCCGCCGCAACCTTGTGGAGATCCTCAATCCTCTTGTCCTTTCATCCTTTGTGCATTTCGATTGCTCCTCCGGCGCTTACGGGAGACCGTTATGGGTCGTCATCATCGAACGGGACTGCACTCGGTTCGGTTGGCTCCTGACCGTGAGAATCTTGGTCCGGGCAGCGCGCACCTGACGGCGTGCACGCCCGCCCGAAATTGCCGCGCGAGCCGGTCCTATTTAGGGTCCGTCCAGTTCGAGGCTCTGAGGGCGAGCGTGCATACGGGAGCAGGTTAGAACGGATCGATGAAGGCCCCAACGGCGCGGCCCACGACCTGTACCGTCGCCTGCACTGACGGGGGAAGGTGGACCAGCGCGTTTGCGATTGCCGAGGGGCCGCCCATCAGTTCGTTGAACTTCTCGCCGAACTGTTGCCGCTGGAAGGCATTGGCAAGATCGATACCGATGTCCATGTGCTGCGGCGAACCGTCCGGTCCCGGGTATTGCAACCTGTACGGGGGCAGGAGCCGCTTCGTGGGGCCGTACACCCGCCATGCGGCGCTGGCGGACTCGGCGGCTCTGGCGGCCTCCGCTCCCTTTACCGCGATCATGCCGACCCGGGCAGCGGTGCCGACGACCGGCACGTACGAGACGATGGCCATCGCGGCGCTGACGCAATCGCCTACTTGGTGGCCGGTGATGCACCGCCGCACGGAGTTCACACCGCTCACTTCCGCGACGATGTGCCGCGTGCGTTGCCACAGTGACGGTTTCGGCTTCGGTTGCGGGGCGTGGTATGGCGTGTAGTGGGCGCTGCTGCTGGGGTTGTATCCGCCGTCGGGCAATTGGTAATAGTGACGGTGCGCCAGTGGGGTGCTGCGCGCCGGGGTGTACCCGCCGTCTGGTTGCTGGTAGTGCCTCCGTGCTGGCGCGCTGCTCGCGTGGTGTACGGGCGGCTCGGGTTGCGGTTTGGGGCCGATGTAGTGGCCGGTGTTCTTGTCGGTGTTGGGGTCCATGCCGCAGCGGAAGCCGTCGGGGCCGCAGTTGACCAGTTCGCCGTCGGGGTCGCTGAAGGTGACCGGGCTGTTGTTGGCGTAGGCGTAGCCGTTGAGTTGTTGGGGGTCGTCGGGGTCGATGATCGGGTCGGCGGAGATGAACCGGCCGGTGGACGGGTCGTACTCGCGCGCGCCCAGGTGGGTCAGCCCGGTCGTGGCGTCGATGACGCCGTCGACGAACCCACGTTCACCCTTCCACGCCACGGTGGCGCCGCGCGCGGCGCCGAACGGGGTGGTACGGCGGCGGGTGACGGCCAGGGTAGCCGCGTCGATCGACATGCCTGCGGTGCCGTTCTGGTCGTCGATCTGCCAGTACAGCCGGTTGTCGAAGGTACGCACCGCGATGGTGCCGGTGCCATCGCTGTAGTACCGGGTGGCGGTGACCAAACCGCTGATCTTGGCGAGTTTGATCTCGGCTTGTCCGATGTAGACGGTAGTGGCGTTGGGGTCGCGGCGCAGCAGCCGGTTCCCGGTGGCGTCGTAGAGGAACGAGGTGGTGCCGGCGGCGGTGCTGACCGACGCGAGGTTGCCTTCGGTGTCCCAGGCCAGGGTTTGGCCCGGCCGGGCCGTGGTGTGCCCGGACGGGTCGTAGCCGTAGCTGGCGGTGGTGGTACCGGTCGGCGACTGCTGGGTGACCGCCGTCAACGCGTGGGGCTGGCGCTGCCCGGCGGGCGCGTAGGCGTAGGTCCGTACCGTGTCGCCTGCCGCCGCGTGCTGTGTCTCACCCTTGCGGTTGCCGGTGGCGTCGTAGCTGTAGGACTGCCAGTACGGCGCCGGTCCGCCCAGGAGCGCCAGGCTCGGCGCGGCTGCGCAGTTGTCGGTGGCGGTCCAAGCGTCGGTGAGCCGGCGCAGGTAGTCGTAGCGGTAGCATTGGGTTTCCGACGGCGCCGCAGCGGCCGGTGGCGTGTCCGCGACGCGCGTGATGTTACCGGCCGGGTCGTAGCTGTAGTTGATGTCGGACTGGGTGGCATTGGTCGCGAGCTCGATGTCGGTCTTGGCCCGCAGCAGCCGGTTCGTGCCGCCCTCGTAGGTGAAGTCGGCGACGATCCGCTTGCCGGTGTTGCCGTAGCGACGCTGTGAGACCGCGCCGAGCTTCGACCAGGTGGTCGTGTTGACGTAGGTGCCGAGGTTGGAACTCAGTGTGGTGAGCATGCCCAGCTCGTTATAGCCGTAGCTGAGCGTCTCGGCCGTCAACCCGCCCACCGCGGGCAGGGTGCTGGTGTTCACGGTGCCGTCGAGGTTGTAGGTGCTGGTGACCGTGTACGTCCCGGCCAGTGCGCCCTCCGCCGCCGGTATGGTCACCGAGGCCCCGGTGGGCTGGTACGTGTCGGTGTAGCCGGTCACCGCACTGGTGTAGGCGTTGGTCCCGACGTAGCGCGTGCTGCTGGTCAGCTGCCCGTTTGCGAGGGTGTCGTAGACCTGCTTGGCCACCAACGGCCCGGTCAGGCTGCCCTCATGGGTCTCGGTCTGCCGGTCCAGCGCGTCGTACGCGTACGCCAGCACCTGTCCACGGCCGTCGGTGGCCGTGGTGACCCGGTCCAGATCGTCGTAGGTCCTCGTGCTGGTGCCGGTGTCCGGGTCGACGACCTGGATCAGCCGGCCCCGCAGGTCATAGTGGCGCTGCCACACGTTGCCGGCCGGGTCGGTGATCGTTTGGAGCTGACCATCGGGCGTGTACGTGTACCGGGTCGCGTCGAATGTGCCGCTGGGCGCGCCCCCGGTGTACTGGCGCAGTTCGGTGGTCTGGTCCCGCGCATCGGTGATCGTCGTCGTCGCGGTCTCCCCTGCCGGCGGGTCGACGTTGACCCGGTCCCCGCCGTACGTGGTGGTGGTGCGCCACCGTTCCACGGCGAGCGTGCGGAAGATCTCCGCGGACACCCGGTCGGCGCCGTCGTAGGTGGTCACGGTCTGGCCGGGGACCTGGTTGTCGGCCACCGCCAACAGCGCGCTCGACGGTGCGCTGAGGTTGAAGTACTCGTCGTTGACCTTCGTCACCTGCCCGCGGGTGTTGTAGAACGTGTCGGTGACCAGCCGACCACCGTCCGGCGCCGGGCTCTGCGTCTGCCGCGCTCGCAGCAACGAGTCAAACAACTGGTAGGACACGTTGTACTGCCCGTCGTTGCGCAGCACCCGCGTGGTCACCACCACCGGCCCGTTGACCGTGCCGGTCGCGTCGGTCGGGATCGTGTACGCGAACTGCATCGACGCGCTCTGGGTGGCCTTGGCCCGACCGGGCAGCCACACCCCGGTCGAGCGGCCGAGGGGGTCGAAACTGAAGTCGGTTCGCTTGTTGTTCGCATCGATCGTCGCAGTAGCGGTTCCCCAGGCCGGTTCCAGCACCGTGGTGGTGACATGACCGAGGGGATTGGTCACGTTCGTCCCCGTCACCGGCCCGCCGGTGGGCGGGGTGAACACGGTCGCGGTCTTGCGGTTGGCAGCGTCGTAGGATTCCACCACCCGCCCGTACACGTCGTAGACCGAGCGGGCGGTCTGCACATAGACCGGGCCGGTGGTCCAGTTGGCCAACTCCTCGGTGCGGGTGACGTCACCCACGGTCGGTGCCGCCCCGAACGTGGTGGACCCGTCGAAGTACGACCGTTCGTCGCTGATCACCTGCGCAGGCCGCGACGGCGTGGCCGTGCAGGCGACCGACAGCTCCTCGGTACGAGACACCGCGTCCAGCACCCAGGCGCTCGTGTTGCGGGCGTACGTGGTCAGGGTGCAGTGGTCGTCGGTGGCGGTCGTCTCGTCACCGAGGTCGTTCTCGGTGTCCGGCATGCCGAAGGCGTCGAAGGTCGTTTCGACCCGGGTACGCCGCCACCCACCAGTCGCCAGGGCGACCCGGCTGCGCTCCGATGCGGTGCCCATCATCTGCGCCTGCCGGGAGCCCTGTTTCGCGGTCGCCGCGGACAGCCAGGGATCGTCGATCTCGCCCGACACCTGGGCCCCACCCGGTCCGTTGTAGACGATCAACTCGCGCCTGAAGCCTTCCAGTCGCGGCGAGTCGCGCACCGTGCCGCCCTCGGAGTCGGCCACCGTCACACTGCGGCTCGCACCACCGGGCAGTGTGTCGCCGTCCATGCCGCGCAGGTAGAGGTACTCGGTCTGCGACCGCTGCTCGGACGCGTCGCCGTGGGTGACCAGTACCTTCTGGTATCCCCGCCACTGCGACCAGGTGCGCCGGCTGGCCGGCACCATGTACTCGTCGTCGTAATGCCATGCCGTCCCACCGACGTACTCGTAGCTGGTCACGTCGAACGGTGCGCCGCCGGTGTTGTCGATGGCCACCACCTGGGTGGTCACGTACTTGTGGAACCAGTCCTGGATCGGGTTGAGCGCACCGTCGGGCAGCCAGTACTGCGGGAAGCAGCGCTTGGTGTTGGACTCGGGTGACGCCGGCATGTTGGTGGCGCGCGAGCACTCCTTCGGCGAGTAGTTCACCGACAGCGTGCCACCGGTCTCCGACATCACCGACGAGATGCGGTACTTGTACATCGGCGCCAAACCCTCGGCCGCGTCGACCCGGTTCTCCATCTGAATGCCGGTGAACGTCACCGCCGGCTGGGTCAACGTCCCACCGACCAACCCGACGTGCACGATCTTGTTCAGCCACAGGGACGGGCTCAGACCGTCACCGGACACCGGGAACGTCTGCTGCAAATCCCACCGCTCCACGTTGGTGTACGTGGTGCCGCTGCGCACCTTCGTGGTCACCGACGTCAACCGTTTACGGCTGAAGAACGTCGGGGAGAACTTACCGGTACAGGCCGCGCCCGCGTTGCAGATACGATCCGCGGGCACGTCCGGCCAGAATTCGGGATGCGCGGTGATGTTCGCCTCGGCGCATTCGGTGGCCGTCCGAAGGCACCGCTCCGCCACCGTGTACGACACCATCGCCAACGCCGGCGTGGTGTACTCAGCCCCCGAGCGCAGACCGTACTCGGTGCGCGTCAGGTATCCGCCCCGCACGTATTCGGTCCCCGCCGAAGCGGTGATGTTCCGGCCGTAGTAGTTCATCTCCTTCACGTAGTAGTGGGCCAGGGCGTTGCCATGCACATCCACCACATGATCAAGATTCCACCGGTACGCCTGCTGGCACCACGACGCGGCGAACGTCGACTGGTGACACGGCTCTCCCGCGTCGTCGCCGAACACCGGCACCGTCCAGGTCGAATTGGTCTCCGCCTTACCCGCAACCCAGCCCGGCAGCCGGTTGCGGCCGAAGAAGTACTGCGTCCCGTCGGGCGTGGTCAGCTTCCAGTACTCCCCGCCCTGCGCGCCGTTGGCCGCACCGGTCAGGTGCTCCACCCGGGTGCCGTCATCCTCCCGGAGCTTCCACTGCCCCGACGCATCGTCGCGGATGAGCTCGGTGGCCCGGCTGCCGAAGGACACCGAGACGTAGTCGCCACCCCAACACAGGTCACCCGGCTTCGTGCTCACCCCGTCGTCGATGCACGAGCCGTACCGGCGCTCAATGAACCCAGGTGACAGGTTGAACCCCTGACCGATCCACGACGTCTGGTTGTTGGTCGTGACGATCTCGCCATCGACGCTGCTGGACGAGTAGGACAGGGCGAGGTCGACGTCGAGGTCGCCCGGCACCGGGGGCGTACGCATCGGGTAGGACCAGGTGA
>DATCXL010000908.1:0-2636 GCA_036565825.1 Mycobacteriales bacterium | reverse complement strand
CAGTGCGGCCACCGCGGCGGTCACCACCGTCTTACCCACCTCGGTGCCGGTTCCGGTGATGACGAGGACGCTCACGCCTGCGACCCTACTGGGCCGACCTTTCGCACCGACCAGAAGGCGGTGTGGCGTCCCCGGGCACCTCCGTACGAGGGCGTCCGATGCGGTGTGGACGCAGCGTCGACTGGGGGTCGGCGCCTCACAGGCCATCGGCACGCCTGACCATGCGGAGGGGTGGCGCGAGGCCGCCACCGCTCCATTTTTGGCAGAACCGCGAACAGGTTTCCCCGGTACGCCTGGCCGTTCGATCCGCGCGAGAGCCCCGTTGGAACCGAAACGACAACGCGACTCCGGGCTAACCTGCCATCCGGGCGGTGAGCCAGGTACGGAACCGGTCCGCGAGCACCACCGGGTCGACCAGCAGCAGCGGGATGTCGGGGGCGTTACCCGGCTCGGTCCGGACGTGCAGCACGGTCGGGCCGGGGTTGGCCAACGCGGCGGTCAGGGCCGCGTCCAGTTCGGCGGTGTCACCGGCCCGGGTCACCTGCAACCCGCAGGCCTCGGCGATCCGACCCAGGTCCAGTTGCTGGGAGTAGGTGGGCAGCCCGGCGGTCGAGGCGTACGAACCGTTGTCCAGGATGACCAGCACCAGCGCCTCGGGCAGCAGGTAACCGGCGGTTGCCAGCGCGTTGAGGTTCATGAGCAGTGACCCGTCGCCGTCCAACACGACGACGTGCCCCACCGCGCTGCCGGCCACCCCCAGGGCCAGCCCGGTGCCGACCGAGGAGGTCAGCCCCATCGAGTCGAGCAGGTACAGGTGGTTGTCCCGGTCGGCAACGGCGGCCAACTCGCGGCTCGTCGCCGCACAGGTCGCCACCACCGGCAGGTCGGCGGTCGCCGCTGTGACGATCCGCAGTGCCTCGATGCGCCTCACGCCTTCCGCCCTCCTGCCACGCCGTCCCAGAACTCCATCAGCACCACGACCGGTCGAAAGGTCATCCGGGCGTGCCGCCCGGCCTCGTACACGGTCTCCCGCCAGTCGTCGGGGCTGTTGCGTCGGTCCAGTCGGAAGGTGGGGATACCGACGGCGGCCAGCAGGTCGGGCACCCCGCCGCTGACGGCGTGGATCATCGAGTTGTACTCGCCCAGGCCACCCCGGGTGTTGGCCACCACGAGCAGCGGCAGGTGGTAGGCGAGGCTGAACGTGGTGAGCGCGGTCAGCGCGTTACCGAATCCGTTGTCCTGCATGACGATCGCCCCGAACGAGCCGGTCAACGGCAGGGCCCCGATGATGCCGACGGCCTCCTCCTCCCGGGACACCGGGAAGACCCGGCGGGGCCCACCCCGGGCCCGGTCGGCCTCCTCCAGCCGGATGATGATCGGAGCCACCGTGTTCGACGGCACATAGCCGACCCGGCCGCAGTCGAGGCGGTCGATCGCCTCGGCGACTCCCAGGGCCCGATCCTCGGTCACACTCACTGGACCAACTCCTTACTGACGGCGCGCAGAGCCTCGGCCACCCGGTCGAGGTCGCCCGGGGTCAGGTCGGCCCTGCCGGTCAACCGGAGGCACGACCGTCCCTCCGGGACGGACGGAGGGCGGAAGCATCCCACCCGCACCCCGTGGTCCGCGCAGATCGTGGCGGCCCGTACCGCGCGGTCCGGCGCGCCAAGGGTCACCGGTAGCACGGCCGCAGCCGGGGTGGGGGCGCCAAGACCGGCCGCCACAGCCAACCGCGCCACCGTGGCGGTGTGCTCCCGCGCCCGCACGGCCAGATCCGGGGTGGATTCGATCAGTTCCAGGGCGGCAAGCGCCGCGCCCGCACAGGCCGGCGCCAGACCGGTGTCAAAGATGAACGCCCGGGCCGAGTCGACCAGATGTGCGATCACCTCGGGCGCGCCCAACACCGCACCACCCTGTGCGCCCAGCGACTTGGACAGGGTGACGGTGAGCACCACGTCGGGCTCGCCGGCCAGCCCCGCGGAGTGCACGCCACCGCGGCCACCCACTCCCACCACACCCAGCGCATGGGCCTCGTCGACCACCAGCAGCGCGCCGTGCCGGCGGGTCACCCGGTGCAGTTCTGGTAGCGCGGCCAGATCGCCGTCAACCGAGAAAACCGCGTCGGTGACCACCAGCGCGGCGTCCTCCTGTCGGGTGGCCAGCGCGCGCTCGGTCGCGGCCAGGTCGCCGTGCGGTGTGACCACGACCCTGGCCCGCGACAGTCGGCACGCGTCCACGATGGACGCGTGGTTGGCCTGGTCGGAGACCACCAGCGTCCCCGGGCCGGACAGTGCCGCCACCGCGGCGAGATTAGCCAGGTAACCGGACGAACACACCAGGGCACGGTCGGTGCCGAGAAAGCGGGCCAGCGCCACTTCCAGGTCGGCGTGCAGTTGGGTCGAACCGGTGACCAGTCGCGATCCGGTGGAACCGGCGCCCCAGACCCGTGCCGCAGCGGCCGCCGCCTCGGTCACCCGGCGATCGCGGGCCAGTCCCAGGTAGTCGTTGCTGGCCAGGTCCAGCAGGCCACCGTGAATCTGGCGGGGGCGCAGTTCACGGCGCAGGCCGGCGGCCTGACGGGCTGCCGCGAGCGCGCGCAGGCGGCGCAGCGGCCCGGTACCGGCCGGGGGGAGGGG
>DATCXL010000901.1:0-3420 GCA_036565825.1 Mycobacteriales bacterium | reverse complement strand
CAACCTCGGCCTGGCCCTGCGGGAGGTGCGCAGGTTCGACGAGGCCATCACCGCCCTGGAGACCGCCCGCGACATCCACCAGCAGACCGGTGACCGGCACCGCGAGGGCATGGCGTGGAACAACCTCGGCACCGCCTTGGGGCAGGTGCGCCGGTTCGATGAGGCCATCACCGCCCACCAGCGGGACCTGGAGATCTGCCGCGAGATCGGTGACCGGCACGGCGAAGGCATGGCGTGGAACAACCTCGGCATCGCCTTGGGGCAGGTGCGCCGGTTCGGGGAGGCCATCACCGCCCTCGAGTGCGCCCGTGACATCTACCAGCAGACCAATGACCGCCACGGCGAAGGCAAGGCGTGGAACAACCTCGGCACCGTCCTGCGGCGGGTGCGCCGGTTCGAGGAGGCCATCACCGCCCACACCACCGCCCGCGACATGTTCCAGCAGACCAGTGACCGCCACGGCGAAGCCAGCGCGTGGAACAACCTCGGGCTGGCCCTGCTGCGGGTGGGGCGGTTTGATGAGGCCATCACCGCCCTGGAGCAGGCTGTCGCGGCATACACCGAGTCCGGCGCGATCGAAGACGCCGACGAAATCCGTCACGGCATCGAAGCCATCAAGGACGCCCAAGCCGAGAAGTAGGCCTCAGCCGTAGACCCGATTCCGGAATCACCCAGGCACGCGCCCACCCCGCCCTGTGAGCGCGTTCCCGGAAGTCACAGAGGCTACGACCTCCGGGATTGAGTAATCCCAGAAGAAGGGATGAGGGTGTCGAGAACCCACTGGTAGCGCTGGCGGTGTTCTTCGGCCTCGGCCTCGGCCGCGGCGGCTTCCTCTGTGGTGGCGTCCCGTACCCGGGCCTGTTGTGGGTCCCAGGTCAGGTGTGCTGGCAAGACCGCTCGGTCGGCGTGTGACGCCAGGTTCGCCTGGTCTGCGGTCATCTGAGCTTTTAGGAGCTCGGCGCCGGTGAGGTCCGCCCCGTCGAGCTGGGCGTCGGTGAGATTCACCTTGCTGAGCTGGGCGCCGGTGAGGTCCACCATGCCGAGTTGAGCATCGGTCAGGTTTGCCTCCATGAGCCAGGCCTCGATGAATCCGCCCAGTTAAGGCGGGCCCCTGTGAGATTCGCCCTGGTGAACCGCGTACCGGTGAGGTCCGCCGCAATAAGGCGGGCGTGGGTGAGGTCCGCCTCAGTAAGCAACGCCCGAGCGAGGTTCGCCTTGCTGAGATCGGCGCCGGTGAGGTTCGATCCGCGGAGCTGGGCACCAGCAAGATTCGTCCTGCGGAGTAGGGCACCAGCAAGATTCGCTCTGTCGAGTCGGATACCAGCGAGGTGGAGATCGGCCAGGTTAAGCCGCGCGGTGGGTCGGCTGTGGTGGGGGAGGCGGCCCAGTACGGTCAGCGCGGCTTGGACGTCGGCGTGAGGTTCGACCGGGTGGTCGAGTGGTTCAGGCAGCACCGATAGGGCGACCGCGTGGGTGCCCTGGTGGGTGGTGGTGTCCCGACGGACCCTGGCCGGCGCGGTGAGTCGGGTGTGGGCGCGAACGAACGCGACCAGCACGTCAACGACGTTGGCATGGTGTTCGGGGGAATCGCGTAGGACTTGTTCGAGGGCGTAGACGCCGCCGATGCGCACGTACAGGTCGGTCGAGCCGAGGCGTTCGAGGGCTTTGGTGAACCGGTCGGTGGTCTGCCCGCGGCGGGACAGCCGGTAGTTTCGGGCGGTGTAGGCCAAGGCGATTACCCCGCCGATCGCGGCGGTGCCCTGGAGCACCGCGGTGTGGTACTGGCCGACCGCCTGCACCTGATCGGCGGGTTTCAGCCCCGCCCGGGTGTCCGCGGCCAGGTGCGGGCCGCGGTGCCATAACCAGCCGACCACCACCACGGCGGCCACACCACCGACCACCACCCACACGGCCCGGGCATGCCGCCCGAACACCTCCGTCACACCACGCCGACCGACCCGCACACCACGCCGCCACACGCGGCCCATTCGTTGCTTCACACCTGACATCCCAACCCACCAACAGCAGCGCACCACGCCCGGCAGTGGAAAGGGACGTGACCGACCCTTGCCGTTTACATACCGTTTCGCGTTGTGCACTTGCTGTAGTCACCCTGGAGGGCTGCAATGGGCTCACGGATCGGGGGTTGACGAAGGGACCCGACATGCGCACATTGCTTCGCGCCATCTCGGTCACAGCGGGTGCGGTCGTGGCCGCCGGGGTGTTCGCCGTCCCGTCCGCCCACGCTGACACCCTCACCGTCCAACAGGCCCTGGCCTCCCTGTCCACGGCCACCGAGGTCCGCACCGGGTACTCCAGAAGTCTGTTCCCCTTGTGGGTCGACGCCGATGGGGACGGGTGCAACACCAGGGAAGAAGTCCTGATCGCCGAGTCGACCATCACCCCGAGCATCGGATCAGGCTGTTCGGTCAGCGGGAAGTGGTTCTCCTACTACGACGGCGCGACCTGGACCGCCGCCTCCGACGTGGACATCGACCACCTGGTCCCCCTCGCCGAAGCGTGGGACTCCGGTGCCCGCACCTGGACGACATCGGTACGCCAGGCCTACGCCAACGACCTGGGCGATCCCCGCACCCTGGTCGCGGTCACCGACAACGTCAACCAATCCAAGGGTGACGCTGACCCGGCCCAGTGGCTTCCACCGCTGGCCAGCGTGCACTGCCGCTACCTCAACGAGTGGGTGGCAATCAAGTACAGGTGGAGGTTGAGCGTGGACACCACCGAACGCAACGCACTCAACACGCTGGCCGGCCAATGCCCCAACACCACCCTGACCATCACCCGCGCCCGCTGAGCCGACTGCGGCAGCTCTGATCCCAGCCGAAGCGTGCGGCTACGACCGCGGTAGCTCGAAGACGGAGATAACCGGGGTCAGGTCACCGGTTCGACGTCTAGCGCCGGGTCGATCCGGTGGAGCCGGCCTGGGTCGGCGGCCAGTACCGGCCAACCGCGATGGCGGGCGACCCGTACGACGATCGCGGCGGTGGCATCCCACACGCCGGCGGCGGTCATCAACTGGTCGGCTTCGGTCGTGGTGGTTCCGTTGGCATCGCCGCGGACCACCTGGGGGTGGTCGAGTAACCGGGCCAGCCGCGGGCCTGCATGCGGGCGCAGCGTGGCCACTTCGACCAGGGCCGGGCCTGGCAGGTACAGCACGATGCCGACCCGGGCGGCTACGGCGAACCAGGCGGTGACCCCGATGTGTCCTGCGCAGGCCGCGGCGATCGCGCCGGCGTCGAGGACCTTCCCTCCGATCACGCCTGGATGGGGTAGAGCTGGCGCACCTGGTCGTCGCCCGGCCACGGGGTGCCGGTTGCGGCGTACACCTGCCGGTAGTGCTCCAACCCCGGCGCCTGCCCGCCAGCCCAGCCGACCATGTCGGCCACCACCGCATCGGCG
>DATCXL010000136.1:0-14489 GCA_036565825.1 Mycobacteriales bacterium | reverse complement strand
CGGGCCGCGGTGGCCGACATCCTGGATCGGGGGCTGCTGCCGGTACTGGTCGGCGGGTCGGGCCTGTACGTGCGCGCGGTACTCGACGATCTGGACTTTCCCGGCACGGACCAGGACCTGCGCTCACGGCTTGAGGACGAGTTGGCTGTGCTGGGTGCGCCCGCGTTGCACCAGCGGTTGACCGACCTGGACCCGGCCGCGGCACGGGCGATCCTGCCCAGCAACGGTCGGCGGTTGGTCCGCGCGCTGGAGGTGATCGCGTTGACCGGCAGGCCGTTCACCGCAAGCCTGCCGGTACCCCGCCCGGTGTACCCGGCCATCCAGATCGGCCTGGACCGGACCGACCTGGACGCGCGGATCGACCAACGGGTGGATCTGATGTGGCAGGGGGGGTTGGTGGAGGAGGTGCGGGGCCTCCTCCGGCAGGGGTTGGCCGACGGGCGCACCGCGAGCCGGGCACTGGGCTACCAGCAGGTGTTGGATCTGCTGGCCGGCAACCGCACCGAGCAGGAGGCCCGAGACGCGACCAGGCAGGCCACCCGCAGGTTCGCACGGCGGCAGCGGTCATGGTTCCGCCGCGACACCAGGTTGGTGTGGTTGGACGCGGCCCGTCTCGACCTGGTCGAACAGGCGGTGCACACAGCCGGACATAGGATCACTCGATGAGCGTGCGTTACCTGAAGGGCCACGGGACCGAGAACGACTTCGTGCTGCTGCCGGACCTCGACGGCCGGTTGGACCTGTCCGCCGAACTGGTGCGTGCGTTGTGTGACCGACGGGCTGGGCTGGGCGCCGACGGTGTACTGCGGGTGGTGCGGGCGGGCGACGAGTGGTTCATGGACTATCGCAACGCCGACGGTTCGGTGGCCGAGATGTGCGGCAACGGGGTGCGGGTGTTCGCCCGGTACCTGGCCGACGCCGGCCTGGCCGAGCCCGGTGAGCTGACCGTGGGCACCCGTGGCGGTCCGAAACGGGTCTGGGTAGGGGCGACCGGTGACGTCACGGTCGACATGGGCGAGCCGGAACTGCCCGACCGCGGACCGGTGGTGGGTGGCGTGCCGGGCACCGCGGTGTCCATGGGCAACCCGCACGTGGTGGTGCCGGTGACCTCCCAGGCCGAGTTGACCGGCCTGGACCTGTCCCGGGCGCCAGAGGTTATCCCGGGGCTGCCAGCCGGGCAGAACGTGGAGTTCGTACTGCGGCGGGCCCCCCGGGCGTTGGCCCTGCGGGTGCACGAGCGCGGGGTGGGGGAGACCCGATCGTGTGGCACCGGGGTGTGCGCGGCGGTGGTGGCCACGGTGGCCGCCGACGGGCAGGGTCGTGGCGAGGCCTGGACGGTGGACGTTCCCGGCGGTCAACTGACCGTGGAGTGGGCCGAGGCCGGTCCGGTGCTGCTCACCGGGCCGGCGGTGCTGGTGGCGCGGGGCGAACTGTCGGAGGACTGGGTGTCCTCAGTCGGCCAGGACCGGCGCTGACATCGGCGCTGTGTCGTCGTCGGGCAGGGTCGGCAGTTCCCGCATGGTGCGCAGCGGCGAGAGGTAGATGGGCAGGAAGGCCAGGCAGGTGCCCAACACGCCGACGAGCAGTGTCGGGCGGACGCCGATCATCGAACCCAGCACCCCACCGAACAGCCCACCCAGCGGCAGGGTGCCCCAGACCAGAAAACGCATGGTGGCGTTCATCCGTCCCAGCAGACGATCCGGGCACAGGCCCTGCCGGAAACTGACCTGGGTGACGTTGTAGACCACCGTGCCGGCATACATGACCACCTGTGCCAGCACGAACAGGCCAAGGGTCCAGTCCCGCTGCAGGAACGGCATGACCAGTCCCATCGGGGCGCCCAGCGCGGCACTGAGCCAGATCGCCGGCCCCTGGCCGACCCACTCGGCGACCCTGCGGGCGACCAGCGCGCCGAGCAGCCCGCCGACGGCGCTGGCGCTGAACAACAGCCCGATGGCACCGGCGGACAGGTCCAGGTCACGGGCCAACACGATGATCAACATGGCGTTGACCGCCCCGCCGAACAGGTTGAACAGACCGGTACACGTAGCGATGGCGCGCAGCAGCGGGTGCCCCAGCACGAATCCCAACCCCTCCCGGATCTCCCGGCCCAGGTTGGTGCCGGTGGTCCGTTCCGGCCTTGGCTCGCGATGCCGGATGGCGGTGATACAGGCCGCCGACCACAGGTAGGACACCGAGTCGACCAGCAGCGCGTACGGCGCGGTGAGCAACTGCACCAGGAGACCGCCCAGCGACGGTCCGGCCACCTGGGCCACCGACTGGGTGCCCTGCAACTTGGCGTTGCCCTCGACCAGTCGTTCCCGGCCGACCAGGGACGGCAGGTAACTCTGGTAGGCCACGTCGAAGAACACCGTGAACACTCCGTTGACCAGCGCCACCAGGTAGAGCTGACCCAACGTGAGCATGTGGTAGTACGCGGCCACCGGCAGCGACCCGAGCATGACCGCCCTGCCCAGGTCGCCGACGATGAGCACGTTGCGGCGGCGCATCCGGTCCACCCAGGCCCCCGCCGGCAGCCCGATCACCAGGAACGCCAGCGTCTCGAACGTGGTGAGCAGGCCCACCTGCAACGGGCTGGCGTGCAGCGTGCGCACCGCCAGCAGCGGCAGCGCCAGCATGGTGACCATGGTGCCGACCTGGCTGATCGCGTCGCCGGCCCACAGCAGGCGGAAGTCGCGGTGGAAGAGCAGACTCGCCTTCTCCAACGTCTGCCCGCCGGCTCCGGTGTCCGCATGGACATGGTTCGTTCCGGATGCCTCGTCGGAGGAGTTTGACCGTCCCATGTCGACGAGCATGTACGACTGATTGGGATTCGTCAATCAGTGGGCCGACCTCGGTACCCTCGTTCGGTGACCGTGCAGCCGGACCATCCGTACCCTCAGCCTCGCCGGGAGGCCACCGAGGCAGAGGCGCGCGCCCTGGCCTCGGCCGTGCGGTTGCGGATCCTGCGGCTCACCCTGGACCAGGCGCTGACCAACAAGGAGATCGCCGAGCGGCTGGGCCGTAATCCGGCGTCGGTGCTGCACCACGTACGCCGGCTGGTGGACACCGGCTTCCTGGCGGCTGGGCCGGTGCGCCGGGGTCGACGTGGCTCCCGCGAGGTGCCCTACCGGGCGACCGGAAAGTCCTGGACCGTCAACGTGTCGAGCCAGGACGCCCGGTCCACCAGCGAGCGGGCCATGTTCGCGGCGTTCGTCGAGGAGATCGGTAGCCTCGATCCGGGTGAGACCATCTCGACCAGACTTGGTCTGCGGTTGACCGCGGAGGAGGCTGCGGAGTTGCGCGGACGGATACAGGCCGTACTCGACGAGTTCATGCGGCGTCCGCAGTCGGAACAGGGCGAACCGCTTGGGGTGTTCTGCATGATGTACCCCGACCGGCGCTGAGGCTCCAACAAAAAAAAGATCACCCCCAAATGGGCTCGCCGTCGGGGACTGCCCGTGCCACCATCGACGGACGACGCAGACGGAGGGCGAGATCCTGACAAATACCATTATTCACCTCAACGACTCGAAAGCCCCAGTACAGGACGCCGACACGCTGGGCGTACTGGACGGACTGGAACTTGAGGAGCGCCACGCGCTTCGCCGGGTGCCAGGCCTGGCCACCGACCTCACCGACGTAACCGAGGTCGAGTACCGGGCACTGCGACTGGAGCGGGTGGTTCTGGTCGGTGTGTGGACCGAGGGCAGCCAACTCGACGCCGAGTCGTCACTGGCCGAACTGGCCCGACTCGCCGAGACGGCCGGATCCGAGGTTCTCGAGGCGCTCGTCCAGCGCCGCGACCGTCCCGACCCGGCCACCTACATCGGCTCGGGCAAGGCCCGACAGGTTCGCGAGGTGGTGCTTGCCACCGGGGCCGACACCGTCGTCTGTGACGGTGAGCTCACCCCCGGACAGCTCCGCCAGCTCGAAGAGGTGGTCAAGGTCAAGGTCATCGACCGGACCGCCCTGATTCTGGACATCTTCGCCCAGCACGCCCGCAGCCGGGAGGGCAAGGCCCAGGTCGAGCTGGCCCAGATGCAGTACATGCTTCCCCGGCTGCGCGGCTGGGGTGAGTCGATGTCCCGGCAGGCCGGTGGTCGGGTGGCCGGCGGTGGCGGGATCGGCACCCGTGGCCCCGGTGAAACGAAGATCGAGACAGACCGGCGCCGGATCCGGGCCAGGATGGCCAAGCTGCGCCGGGAGATCGGGGCGATGGCGACATCCCGAACGGTCAAGCGGCAGGAACGGATCCGCAACCAGGTCCCCGCGGTGGCGATCGCCGGTTACACCAACGCCGGCAAGTCCAGCCTGCTCAACCGACTCACCGGCGCCGGCGTACTGGTGGAGGACGCGTTGTTCGCGACCCTCGACCCAACGGTGCGCCGCGGTACCACCCAGGACGGCCGGGTGTACACGCTGGCCGACACGGTGGGGTTTGTCCGTCATCTGCCGCACCAACTGGTCGAGGCGTTCCGGTCCACCCTGGAGGAGGTCACCGAGGCCGACCTGGTCGTGCACGTCGTGGACGGTGCCCACTCCGACCCGGAGTCACAGATCAACGCCGTGCACGAGGTGTTCGGGGAGATCGGGGCGCAGCGGGTGCCCGAACTGGTCGTGGTGAACAAGACCGACGCGGCCGACCCGGACCTGCTGGTCAGGCTGCGCCACCTACTGCCCGAGGCCGTGTTCGTGTCCGCGCGGACCGGCGAGGGTATCGACGAACTGCGCGAGGCCATCGAACGGGCGCTACCGCGCCCGGACGTGGAGGTGCACGTGCTGCTGCCGTACCACCGCGGCGACCTGGTCTCGCGGGTGCACTCGTCGGGCGAGGTCCTCGGTGAGGAGTACACCGGGGAGGGCACCCGACTGCACGCCCGGGTGGACGGGGGGCTCGCCGGAGCTCTTTCGTCCTTCTCTGTCGCGACCTGAGGGCGGTTGCGTGGTCCTGCCGTGACCTCGCCCGTCCCCGTACTTCGGCGGTACTGTAGAGCGGTCCTACGCGCCGCACGGAGGGACCTGCGCGATGGGTGAGTTCAGCGTCTGGCATCTGTTGGTTGTGGCGCTCGTGTTCCTCGCACTGTTCGGGTACAAAAGACTGCCCGACGCGGCCCGGTCGATCGGCCGGTCCATGCGGATCTTCAAGGCCGAGATGCACCAGATGCACGACGAGGAGGCCGCGCCGTCCCAACCCACCGCGAACGTGTCGACGGCACCGGCACCGTCGCCTGCCCTCACCGCACCTCCCGACACGCCGCCGCGACCGGATCCGGTGACGGGTACCGACGCCCAGCGTGCGCGTGACGAGTAGCGGTAACACGACCACCACAGCACGTCGCCGGGGCCCGACGCGCCCTCCGGGCCCGGTCGTGGTCGCGCTCAGCGCCGCGGTGGTGGTGTGGCTGTCGCTGGACGTGTTGCACGGCGGCTGGTGGGTCACGGCAGACGAGCACGCCTCGACACTGGTCCGTGACGTCGGGCTGCGGGAGACGTTCTGGCCCAAGGTGGCCGTGTACGCGTTCACCCAGCTTGGTGCGCGTGGCACGATTCTTGTGTTGTTCAGTCCCTTTGTCGTGGTGCTGGCCTGGCGCCGACAGACCTGGCAACCGATACTTCGATTCGCGACGGCGCTGCTCCTGCTCACCGTGACCGTCTACGCGTTCAAGTACGGCGTCGGCAGAACCGCGCCACCACTCCAGCACGTGCATGCTGACGGGCAGTCCTTCCCGTCCGGCCACGCGCCGAACTCGGTGCTCATGTGGGGACTGTTGGCGTGGCTCTCGGTCGACTATGGCGTGCCGGACCGGCTCCGCCGGCTCACCGGCGTACTGCGTTACGCGGGGCCGGTGTTGACCTGCCTGGCGATGCTGCTCCTGGACTACCACTGGCTCTCCGACCTGCTGGCCGGTCTCGCGATGGGAGTACTCCTGCTGCGTGTGCTGCACCTGATCTTCGATGGCAGGCTGGGACAATGGGGGGATGGGCGTCAGGCACGGGTTTCCGGCCGTCACGGTGACCGCGGCCGCGATGTCTCTGCTCCTGACGTCGGCGTCGTGGGCTGAGTCGCCACCAGAGCAGTCCAGTTCGCCCGACACGGGTGGTTCTCAGGTCATCTGCACCGTCACCGATCCACGGATCACCGAGGCGAGCGGTCTGGCCGCCGACGCGAACCGGTTCTACCTGGTCAACGACGGCGGCGATCGGATCACCGTCTTCGTTCTGGACCGGTCCTGCCGGGTGCTGCGCGTCGCCGATGATCCGACCGACCCCTTCGACGTGGAGGATCTGGCCCGTGCCCCGGACGGGTCCCTGTGGCTCGCCGACGTCGGGGACAACCGGCAGACCCGAAGCACGGTGGCACTGGAGGTGTTGAGCCTGTCGGGTTCGGTCACCAGGTACCGGTTCAGCTATCCGGACGGGCCGCACGACGCGGAGGCGTTGCTGCTCGACCACTCCAGGAGGCCATACCTGGTGACGAAGGACCCGCTGGGTACCAGTGGCGTCTACACACCGGCCCGCGCGCTGTCAGCGGAGACCACCACCCCGTTGCGCAGGGTCACCACGTTGCGGTTCGGGTTGACCGGCACCGCGGGCGGTCCGGTCGGTGCGGTCTCCCAGTTGTTGGTCACCGGCGGCGCGGTGTCACCGGACGGCACCCGGGTGGCGCTGCGTACCTACACCGACCTGTACCTGTGGACGGTGCGTGATGGCGACATCGGTGCCGCACTGCGTTCTGGCAGGCCGACCCGGATAGCGCTGCCCGAGGAGAAACAGGGTGAGTCGGTGGCCTTCGCCGCGGACGGGCGGTCGCTGCTGACCACCTCGGAGGGGTCGTCAGCCGCCGTGCACGCCGTGGCGTTGCCGCCTCCGCCCGCTTCGGCCACGGTGACCTCGACACCCTCGCCGTCGGCGGCGACCCGTACCGAGCCGCCAGAGGGTACCCGCAACGGGTCGCGGTCGGTCCTGGTGAACCTCCTGCTGGCCGCTGTGATCGCCACCGTGATCACGGTCGGCCTGGGCCGGTTGCGCCGCAAGTAGTCGTCGACGCCGCACGGCCGGCCCGATCCTCCGGAAAGCAGCAGCGCAACCGGTCGACCAATGCCCGTGGGCGGGGGCGGCTCGTACGGGCTTCCGACCCAGCGGGATGCAGGTGGGAGGATGGCGTCAGGATCCAGCCGCGGGTCGGCTGTCTGTCGGCTGTCTGTCTGCCGCGGGTCAGACGCGGCGGAGGACGGCCACCACGCGCCCGAGCACGGTGGCCTGCTCGCCGGGAATCGGAGAGTAGGAGGGGTTACGGGGAAGCAGCCAGACCTGACCGTCGGCACGGCGGAACGTCTTCACCGTGGCCTCACCCTCGATCATCGCAGCGACGATGTCGCCGTTGTCGGCCACCGGCTGTTGGCGCACCACCACCCAGTCGCCATCGGTGATGGCGGCCTCCACCATCGAGTCGCCGACCACCCGCAGCAGGAACAGGTTGCCCTCGCCGACCAGTTCGCGAGGCAACGGGAACACGTCCTCGATTGCCTCCTCGGCCAGAATCGGCCCGCCGGCCGCGATCCGACCCACCATGGGCACGTACGCCGGCTCCGGACGCATCGCGCGGAGTTCACCCTCCCCGACCGCCACAACGGTGCCCATGGCGGCCGCGGCCCCCGGGTCGGCAGCGGCGCCTCCGGCGTGACCGGTCTCGTCAGGTACCCGAACGTCCACGGCCCGTGGCCGGTTGGGGTCGCGGCGCAGGAAGCCCTTCTTCTCCAGGGCCGTCAACTGGTGCGTCACGCTGGAGGTGGAGGCGAGTCCGACGGCCTGGCCGATCTCGCGCATGCTGGGCGGGTAGCCGCGCCGTTCGACCGAGTCACGGATCACCTCGAGGATCCGCCGCTGCCGGTTGGTGAGCTTCGCCTCGGGCGGACGACCGTCTGAGGCGCCGTCCGAGGCGCCGTCCGGGTGGTTGGCCGGGTGGTTGGCGGGCCGCGCCGACCGGTGAGCCGACCGCCCCTTCGCACCTTGCGTGCCAGACCGTGATGCCACCGAACCTCCCGCCGCCGCAGGCCGCCGCCCACCGGCTGTCGCCAGCCATAACGCTAGCGTCATTACCGGTCGTGTTCAAACACCTGTTCGAAGGACACGCGGTCGGACTCTCGATTTTCGCCGCGCTTCCTGATACATATCTTGTCGCACGTCGAACGTGTGTTCGATTGGTCGACTTTGAGCGGCGACTGACCGACCAGACGGGAAGGACGGGGGTCCTCATGTCCGTTGTTCCGGGATTCTCGCAACACGGGTCCGGGTCACAGCCGCCGGGCGCGGTGATCATTCTGTTCCCGGCCCGGCCCGACGCGCAGTCCAGGTTGCGGCCCGGAGTGCGGCCCGAGGCGGGGCGGGGGACCGTCCAACGCACCGTCGGGCGAACCGTCGGTGTGGGTTCCGCCACCCGACCGCGCGCGCCGATGCGGTTGACCCGCCGGGGCCGGGTGGTGGTCGCGGTGTTGGTGGCCGTGCTGGCAGCGGGGCTGACGGCGGTGCCGTTGGTGGTGTTGGTCACGGCATCCAGATGAGGGTGGGGCCTGGCGCGCCGCGACACGCCCGGGACGGACTTGGCCGCACCGGCCGCGACCTGCGGTTTCGACCGGTGACGCTTCTCCGAACTTGCATTCGACGGCGTCCCGACCTACCGTCAGACCCCACATCTTGTGGTTACACTGACGTAAGTTGTCCACAGGTTGGGGTGGACTCTCCACAGGCCGTCCACAGGCTGTCCACAGGTTTTCACCAGTTCTGTCCACAGGAGCCGGTGTTGACCCGGGTGTGGGGTGCCCTTGGTCCGGCCGTCGACACGGGGAGGAGGACAGCCGTGCGCTGCCCGTACTGTCGGTTCTCCGACTCGCGAGTGGTCGACTCGCGGGAGGTCGACGAGGGACAGGTGATCCGGCGTCGTCGGGCCTGTCAGGAGTGTGGTCGACGTTTCACCACCGTCGAGGAGGCGACTCTCGCGGTGATCAAGCGGTCTGGCGTGACCGAGCCGTTCAGCCGCGCCAAGGTCATAAACGGGGTGCGCCGGGCCTGTCAGGGCCGCCCGGTGGACGAGGATGCGCTCGCCCTGCTCGCCCAACGGGTCGAGGACTCCGTCCGCGCCACCGGCTGCGCCGAGATCCCCAGCCAGGAGTTGGGCCTGTCGATCCTGGGCCCACTCCGGGAGTTGGACGAGGTCGCGTACCTGCGGTTCGCCAGCGTCTACCGATCCTTCGAGTCCGTCCGGGACTTCGAACGAGAGATCGAGGCGCTCAAACGAGCCAGGGAAGACAGCGGATCGGTGGAGAGGGCTGTCGAGGCGGCCCGCGAGGGGGCCGACGAGGGGGCCGACGAGGGGGTCACAACGGTTGGCTCGGTGGCGCGGACCGGGCCGGTGTCCTGACCGGATCCGGTACCCCGCCCGCGGTGGTCTCGGCCAGACAGCAGTACCTCAAACAGCAGACGGACCGGCGTCGTGCGCCGGAGTACACACCCGCCCGGCGCAGGACCAAACACGCGTCAGGTGGGTACACGAGCGATGAGACGAAGGGATCAGGTCATGACCGAGGCCGTCGGAACCCAGTCGGGTGGTGACTCACACGCACCGGAGAATCAGGGCGAAAGCCCCAGGAACCTTGGGCTGCGGATAAGTCGCATCTACACCACCGAGGGTGTCCACCCCTACGACGAGGTCACCTGGGAACGCCGCGACGTGGTGATGACCAACTGGCGCGACGGCTCGGTGAACTTCGAGCAGCGCGGTGTGGAGTTCCCCGACTCCTGGAGCATCAACGCGGCGAACATCGTCACCACCAAGTACTTCCGCGGCGCGGTGGGCACGCCGCAGCGGGAGTGGAGCCTGCGCCAACTCATCGACCGGGTGGTGAAGACCTACCGGACCGCGGGCGAGCGACACGGATACTTCGTCGGCTCCGAGGACGCGGAGATCTTCGAACATGAGCTGACCTGGATGCTGCTGCACCAGGTGTTCAGCTTCAACTCGCCGGTGTGGTTCAACGTGGGCACCAGCGCGCCGCAGCAGGTCTCGGCGTGCTTCATCCTGTCGGTGGACGACACGATGGAGTCGATCCTCAACTGGTACCGGGAGGAGGGGCTCATCTTCAAGGGCGGGTCGGGCGCCGGACTCAACCTGTCCCGGATCCGTTCGTCGAAGGAGCTGTTGTCCTCCGGGGGTACCGCCTCGGGCCCGGTGAGTTTCATGCGTGGCGCCGACGCCTCGGCCGGCACGATCAAGTCCGGCGGCGCGACCCGACGGGCCGCCAAGATGGTGGTGCTCGATGTCGACCACCCCGACATCGCCGACTTCGTCACGACCAAGGCGCGCGAGGAGGACAAGATCCGTGCGCTGCGCGACGCCGGGTTCGACATGGATCTGTCCGGAAAGGACATCGTCAGCGTCCAGTACCAGAACGCCAACAACTCGGTCCGGGTCTCCGACGAGTTCATGAGGGCGGTCGAGCAGGGCACCCAGTTCGGGCTGCGCGCGCGGCTGAGCGGTGAGCTGGTCGAGACCGTGGATGCCCGTGAGCTGTTCCGTTCGATGGCCCAGGCCGCGTGGGAGTGCGCCGACCCCGGCATCCAGTACGACGACACCATCAACGACTGGCACACCAATCCCGAAACCGGGCGCATCACCGCAAGTAACCCATGCAGTGAATATCTGTCTTTGGATAACTCTTCGTGCAACTTGGCTTCAATGAACCTGTTGAAGTTCCTGCGCGAGGACGAGACGTTCGACGCCGAGCGGTTCGTCCGGGCGGTCGAACTGGTCATCACCGCGATGGACATCTCCATCTGCTTCGCCGACTTCCCAACCGAGAAGATCGGCGAGACCACCCGGGCCTACCGGCAGTTGGGCATCGGCTACGCCAACCTCGGTGCGCTGTTGATGGCCACCGCGCGCGCCTACGACTCCGAGGGTGGCCGGGCGATTGCCGCGGCGATCACCTCGTTGATGACTGGCACCGCCTACCGCCGGTCGGCCGAACTGGCCGGCATCGTCGGGCCCTACGACGGGTTCGCCCGAAACGCCGCACCGCACACCCGGGTGATGCGCAAGCACGCGGCGGCCAGCGAGGCGGTCCGCCCGGTAGGTGCCGACGACGCCCGGATCCGGGCGCTGGCGAACGAACAGTGGGCGGAGTGCCTGCGGATCGGTGAGAGGAACGGCTGGCGGAACGCGCAGGCCTCGGTGCTGGCACCGACCGGCTG
This sequence comes from Mycobacteriales bacterium, assembly GCA_036565825.1. Lineage (GTDB taxonomy): Bacteria > Actinomycetota > Actinomycetes > Mycobacteriales > DASULA01 > DASULA01. The sequence goes on along the minus strand of DATCXL010000136.1, from coordinate 3,239 downwards.
CCTGACCGCCGACACGCTGGTCACCACCGACCACGGTCTGGTGCGGCTCGGCGAGATCGGCGACGAGTACGGCGACCGTTGGCAGGACCTGGTGATGTCGGTGTCCACCGACGCCGGGCCGCGCCCGGCGACCAGGTTCTTCGTGAACGGCGAGGAGCCGACCCGGCGGCTGGTCACCGAGGGCGGCTACCGGATCCAGGGCACCCTCACCCACCGGGTCAGGGTTGTCGATCCCGACGCCGGTGAGTGGGTGTGGCGGCGGCTGGCCGACGTCGCGCCCGGCGATGTGGTGCCGGTGCAGGCTGGCACGCTCGTCGGCGAGCCCAGGCAGGTGGTACTTCCGGTCCCGGACCAGGCACACCACACCGACGGCCGCACCCCGCAGGTGCCCGACGTCGTGGATGCTGACCTGGCCGAACTGGTCGGCTGCTTCATGGGTGCGGGAAGGCTGCACGCCACCGGAGTGTGCTTCGGGGTGGCCGACGGCGACCTGGACGCGGTCGAGCGTCTGCGGGTGTTGGGCAAGGGCCTGTTCGGCATCGAGCCGACGGTCGGCCCGAACCAGGACTGCCAGGACGGCCAGGTGACGTTCGGGTCGGTGCGGCTGGCTCGCTGGTGGCGGGCTGCCGGCTTCGACCGGACGCTGCCGGAGGAGGTACACCGGGGCGAGGGGGAGGCGAAGATCCCCTCGGCGATCCTGGAGAGCAACGACGCCGTGGTCTACGCGGCGTTCCTGCGTGGGTTGTTCCAGACGGATGGCTCGGTCGCGCGTGGGGCGCCGAGCGTCGCCACATCCTCGCGGGCGTTCGCCGACGAGGTGCGCACCCTGCTGCTCGTGCTGGGCGTGGCCACCACGACCCGGACCACGGCCGGCGACCTGGACCGGCCGGTGTACCGGATCGACGTCCGGGACGGTTCGCCTGCGGCGACCTTCGAGCGGATCGTCGGGTTCGGTGACACGGGTGACCGGCGTCCCACACCGGGGTACCTGTTCGAGACCGTGGCGGCCAACGAGGACGGCGGGGTGCGTCCCACCTACGACCTGTCCGTGCCGAGCAACGTCACCTATGTCGCCAACGGGTTCGTCAGCCACAACACCATCGGTCTGATGATGGGGTGTGACACCACCGGGATCGAGCCGGACCTGGCACTGGTGAAGTTCAAGAAGCTGGTCGGCGGCGGGTCGATGCAGTTCGTCAACCAGACGGTGCCGCAGGCGCTGCGTTCCATGGGTTACCAGGAGGAGCAGGTCGAGGCGATCGTGGAGTACATCGCCGAACACGGACACGTGGTGGGCGCGCCGGGCCTGAACGAGAAGCACTACGAGGTGTTCGACTGCGCGATGGGGGAGCGGTCCATCGCCCCGATGGGACACGTCCGGATGATGGCCGCGGTGCAACCGTTCATAAGTGGCGGGATCTCCAAGACGGTCAATCTTCCTGAAACGGCCACAGTGGAGGATATCGAGCAGATCTACTTCGAGAGTTGGAAGCTCGGCGTGAAGGCGCTGGCGGTCTACCGGAACAACTGCAAGGTGGGCCAGCCACTGTCGACCGGCACGGGGTCCGGCTCGGGCTCGGGCAAGAATCCGGTGAGGTCGGCCGCGGCGGGGGTCATCGTGCAGGCCGCCCAGGCCGCCCAGGCGGCGCAGGCGGGTCAGTCCGAGGCGCGACCGGTCCGGCGGCGGCTGCCCAAGCAGCGTCCGAGCATCACCACCCGGTTCGGTGTGGCCGGGGCCGAGGGGTACATGACGGCGTCGTCCTACCCGGACGACGGGCTGGGTGAGGTCTTCCTGAAGATGTCCAAGCAGGGCTCGACCCTGGCCGGGGTGATGGACGCGTTCTCGGTGGCCATCTCGATCGGCCTGCAGTACGGGGTGCCGCTGGAGACCTACGTGCGCAAGTTCGTCAACATGCGGTTCGATCCGGCGGGTATGACCGACGACCCGGACATCCGAATCGCCAGTTCGGTGGTGGACTACATCTTCCGGCGGCTGGCGCTGGACTTCCTGCCCCGCGACGAACGTGCCGAGTTGGGCATCTTCACCGCCGCCGAGCGGGCCGAACAGGTGGCCACCTCCTACGACGGGTCCGGCCAGGGCGGTGACGAGGAGATCGACGTGGAGAGCCTGCGTGCCTCGGCGCCGCTGGAGCGGGACCGCGACCTGCCGGAACCTCCGGCCGCGCGTCCGGTCGCGCCGTCGGTCGGGTCGTCGGTGGAACTGTTGGAGGCCAAGCAGGGCAGGTCCGCGGACGCTCCGCTGTGCTTCACCTGCGGCACGAAGATGCGCCCGGCCGGAAGCTGCTACGTCTGCGAGGGCTGCGGCTCCACCAGCGGTTGCAGCTGATTCAACGCGCCGCCACGGCGGCATGATGCAACCGGTCAGAAGCGGGGAGTCGACATCCGTCGGCTCCCCGCTCGCATGTCCGTTTCGACGACCGTGCAGCAGGTTATTTGACACGACATGTATGTCGTGTGATCTACCTCATGAACGAACGAACCGACCCTGGTTTTCATCCCGTGCTTCTCCGGTGCTCCGTGGGACCTTGACGGGCTCACGGCACTGGCCCACCGACCGCTGCGCACGCTCAGGCTCCCTGAGGGCCTGGACGACATGGACGCCTACGCGGTGGAGGCGTTCCTGTCCGAGAGGGTCAACCAGCCCGAGGTGGCCGATGCGGCCCGCTGAGGAACTCAGGTACCTGGTCCTGGCGGCCCAACGGGAGGGAAACCGGCTGCTCGGCCAGGCCCTGCGACCGCTCGATGTCACCCCCTCCCAGGCCGAGGTCATTCGGGTCCTGTGCGATCGTCAACCACTCACCCTCAACGGCCTGGGCGAGTTGCTGGTCTGCGAGAGCGGCAACAGCCCCAGCCGGCTGGTCGACCGACTGGTCGCTGTTGGTCTGGTGCGACGTGAGCCGGCCGAACACGACCGCCGTCACGTCACGTTGTCCCTCACCAAGCAGGGAGTGTGGCTGGCCGGGCAGATCACCGAGATCGAACAGGAGATCTACCGGTCTGTCGACGATGCCCTGCGGGGTCACGATCTCGAACAGATCACCGGTTTCCTGTGGGCCTTCGTCGGTGCTCTGCCCGCGGGCCAGGCACTGGCCCGTCGCGCCGGCCACCGAAGCGAAGACAGACGCTGAGGTGCGGGCCACGCTGTGTCAGCGCTCGGCCGTGGCCTGCGACACCGCCCTGCCGCCGGTGGTCGAGGTGTCTGGTAGGGCAGTCTTCGG
>DATCXL010000889.1:0-2277 GCA_036565825.1 Mycobacteriales bacterium | reverse complement strand
AGGAACACCATCGCGGCCCGGTGGTACCCCTGGAGTGCGAGCCGGGTGCCGAGCACGTCGGTGCCGGCGACCAGGGTGAAATAGCCGAACGCGCGCCTCGGGTCATGCAGGTCGGCGATGACCGCGCCGGGGTAGGCGACCAGCCGCCACCCGAACAGCACCACCAGGATGGCGTAGGTCGCAGCGGTCAGCCACATCAGCACCGCCGACAGGATGTCCAGCCCGGCGAGCCGCATCCCGATCGAGACGATGCCGGTGGCCATCACCAGCGCGAAATAGCCCGGGGCCAGGGTGCGGACCGCGCCGCGGACGACGGTCAACCGGCCCAACCGCGGTTCAGCACGGCACACCTGCGCCACCACGACCGAACGACCACAGCCAGATTATCCATGCCGCCCCTGCCGTTACCTGCCTTCGGTGTTCCTCGGGTGACGCGGCGTGGGTCGGTGAACGGGGAGGGGCGGGGTGGGCGGGTAGCGTGTCGTCATGCCACGGCCGTTGAGTATCGAACATATCCGTACCGCCCCCAAGGTGCTGCTGCACGACCACCTGGACGGGGGACTACGCCCGGACACGATCATCGACCTGGCCCTGGCCGACGGATATGACTCGCTGCCCACCACCGACGCCGCCGAACTGCGCAGGTGGTTCCGGGACGCGGCCGACTCCGGTTCGCTGGAGCGGTACCTGGAGACCTTCGCGCACACCGTCGCGGTGATGCAGACCCCCGAGGCGCTGGGCCGGGTCGCCGCCGAGTGCGCCGAGGACCTGGCCGACGACGGGGTGGTCTACGCCGAGGTCCGGTTCGCCCCGGAACTGCACACCGAGCGTGGCCTGACCCTCGGACAGATCGTCGAGGCGACCCTGGACGGATTCCGGCGGGGCGTGGCCACCGCGGCCACCCGGGGTAAGAACATCCGCCTGGGCGTGCTGCTCACCGCGATGCGGCACGCGGCCCGGTCCCGTGAGATCGCCGAACTGGCCATCCGGTACCGGGACTCCGGCGTGGTCGGGTTCGACATCGCCGGCGCGGAGGCCGGTTTCCCGCCCACCCGCCACCTGGACGCATTCGAGTACCTGCGTCGGGAGAACGCGCACTTCACCATCCACGCCGGCGAGGCGTTCGGGCTGCCCTCCATCTGGGAGGCCATCCAGTGGTGCGGCACCGACCGGCTCGGCCACGGCGTGCGGATCATCGACGACGTGACCGTGCAGCCCGACGGTCGGGTCATACTCGGCCCGCTGGCCTCCTACGTACGGGACAAGCGAATCCCGTTGGAGATGTGCCCCTCGTCGAACGTGCAGACCGGCGCGGCCAGGTCGATCGCCGAGCACCCGATCGGCCTGCTGCGCTCGCTCTACTTCCGGGTCACCGTGAACACCGACAACCGGTTGATGAGCGACTGTTCGATGACCTCGGAGATGGCCGCGCTGGTCGAGGCGTTCGGCTACGGCTGGGCCGACCTGCGCTGGTTGACGGTCAACGCGATGAAGTCGGCCTTCATCCCGTTCGACCAACGGCTGGAACTGATCGAGTCGGTGATCAAGCCCGGGTACGCCAGCCTGTCCGCCTGAAAACCCACGACAGGCCAGCCATGCAGATCGGCCGGACCCGCCGGGCGCCAGATCACCAGATGTCCGGCGCCCGGCCATCGGACCATGCCGGGTGTGCATAAGCCGTATCGAAGCGCGCACATCACCGAAAGGGTGCTTCCTGACCCACCCACGCCCGCCAGGTCGTACCGCCGGACCCCCCTCATCCGGCCCCGCGGGCGCGGTCGGGCCTGCCGCGCCTGACATTCACACGGGGCTGTGCCGGAGGGGGATCCATGCACGTACCTGACGGGTTCGTGGACGCGCCAACGTCGCTGACCGCCGGGGTGATCGCCGCGGCCTCGGTGGCGGTCGCGCTGCGCGGCGCGCGCCGGGAACTGGGCGAGCGCACCGCGCCGCTGGGCGGCCTGGTCGCTGCGTTCGTGTTCGCCGCGCAGTTGATCAGCTTCCCGATCGCCGCCGGCACCAACGCGCACCTGCTGGGCGGGGTGCTCGCCGCGGTACTGGTCGGCCCGAACACCGCCCTGCTGTGTACCACGGTGGTGCTGCTCGCCCAGGTGTTGGTGCTCGCCTACGGCGGGGTGAGCGGCCTGGGCGCAAGCATGATCGTGATGGACCTGGTGCCGATCGTGGTCGGGTACGGCATTTTCCTGCTGGTCCGCCGGGTGTCCGCCCGCACCGCGACCGGAGTGACAACGGCGGCGGCGGTCGGCGCGTTCGTGT
>DATCXL010000864.1:0-3091 GCA_036565825.1 Mycobacteriales bacterium | reverse complement strand
GACGGGCTCCGACTGGATGCCGCGCTGGCCCGACTGTTCGGGTTCTCCCGGGCCACCGCGGCCTCGCTGGCCGAGGGCGGCGGTGTGCTCGTCGACGGGGTGGCTCGGGGCAAGTCGGACCGGATCACGGCCGGCTCGATGCTGGAGGTCCGCATGCCCGCCGCGCCCAGCGCGCCGGCCACAATTGCTGCACCGGTACCGGGGCTGCGGGTGCTCTACGCGGATGACGACATCGCGGTGGTGGACAAACCGGCGGGAGTGGCCGCCCATCCCAGTCCGGGGTGGGAGGGCCCGACGGTGGTGGCCGGGGTTGCCGCGATGGGGCACCGGGTGTCCACCAGTGGCGCTGCCGAACGGCAGGGGGTGGTGCACCGGCTCGACGTCGGTACCACCGGGGTGATGGTGGTCGCCAAGAGCGAGCGGGCGTACTCGGCGCTCAAGGACGCGTTCCGGGCCCGGACCGTGGACAAGCACTACCACGCGCTGGTGCAGGGCCACCCCGACCCGTCGCGTGGCACCGTCGACGCGCCGATCGACCGGCACCCACGGCACGACTGGAGGTTCGCGGTGGTCGCCGGCGGGAAGCCCAGCGTCACCCACTACCAGACGCTGGAGGCGTTCCGCGCGGCCACGCTGCTCGACGTGCGGCTGGAGACCGGCCGTACCCATCAGATCCGGGTGCACATGGCCGCGCTCCGCCATCCCTGCGTCGGTGATCTCACCTATGGGGCCGACCCCACCCTGGCAGCCCGACTGGGGCTGACAAGGCAGTGGCTGCACGCCCATCGGTTGTCCTTCCGGCACCCGGGTACCGGCGAACAGGTCGAGTTCGTGAGTCCCTATCCGGAGGACCTCGCCAAGGCACTGGAAACGGTCCGGGCAGAGTCGTGACCAGGCGGGCGACCGTCCTGGCTCTGGCGCTGCTCGCGGTCACGGTGGGGGTCGTGACCGCCGCGCGGGTCCGGGGTCAAGACGGTCGCCAGGACACCATGGGGACGGCCGACGGGATGGCCACCGGAAGCGCCACCCGGCTCGGTCCACACGACGGGGAGATGGTCACCGGATACCTCACCCGGTCCCGCGCCGCGTTGGCCGGATCGTCGGCCCGATCCGGGTACGCGCTGGTCGCGTTGGACCGGTACCTCACCCCCGCACAGGTACCCACGGTCACCGGTGCCGTCACCATGGTCCGGGTTCTCGTCCGCGTCCCACTGCCCCGGGTGCAGACCGAGATCGTCGAGATGCCAGCCCGCACGCCGGCCGACATCGAGGGTGGGATGAGCGCGGCCGCTGCCCGACTCGACACCGGGGCGGAGGATGCCGATTCGGTGTCCGCGGCGGTAGACCGGGCCCAGGCGGGTCAACTGCGGCACCGGTGTGCCTGCGTGCTGGCCATCGTGGTGCGTGCCGACCATGGTGCGTTGGCCGCACTGGCCGACCGTCCGGGGATCCGGACGGTTGAACCCGCTCCACCCGGAGAACCGCTGGTCCGGTTGGCCTTCGCACCGCTGCTGCCAGAACAACGGGTGCGGGTCGAACCGCCACCCGATGACGGCGCGGTGGCGTTGGCCCACCTGTCGCCGAGGGTGCCTCCGGACCCACCGTCAGAGTCACGGTCGGAGTCACCGGAACCGGGTGGCCGTCGGTGAGGAACGTTGCCGAAGGCGTTGTGCTGTCCGGACCGGTACTGGCGGTGGCGGTGGCGTTGGCGGGATACCTGGTGCTGGTCCAACCCGTGGTGGGTGGATGGAGCCAGGCCCGGTTCGAACGCCGGATCCGACTGGACTCCGGGGCCCGGGTCGCCCGCTACCGGAGGACCCTGTTGTCGGAGTGGGGCCTGTGCGGCATCGCGTCGCTGGTGGTCGCCATGGCGGGTGGCATGGACCTGGTCGACATCGGGGTACGCCCGCCCGCGCTGAGCGGGGGTGCGGCCCCGTTCACCATCATCGGGTCGGTCGGGTTGGTGGGTAGCGGGCTGCTACTGGCCGGCCTGCGCGGCCGGTTGCGGCACGACAGGGTTGACCTGTCCGGCCCGCCCCGGATCGTCGCGCTGTTGCCGCGGACCACCCGGGAGCGCCAGGTCTTCGTCTGGCTGGCCCTCACCGCCGGAGTGTGCGAGGAGGTGCTGTACCGGGGCTTCCTGCTCGCGGTCGTGGCCGCGCTGGCTCCCGGGTTGCGCCCGTGGGGTTCGGTGGCGGTGGCGGGGCTGGCCTTCGGCGTGGCGCACGCCTACCAGGGAGCGGCCGGTGTGGTCGCGACCGGCATCCTGGGCGGGTGTCTGACGATCCTGTATCTGGGCAGCGGCAGCCTGCTGTTGCCGGTCCTGTACCACGTCCTGGTCGACCTGCGGGTGCTGGTGCTCTCCACGGTCAGAAGCCGGCCCCGACATGCCGCAGACCGGGATGGCGAACGGCAGTCGGCCACCGGGGCTCGGTCGCGGCGCTTCGGCCATGCCGGCCACACGGGCCACATTGGTGACACCGGTGACACCGACAACACCAACGACCCCAGCAACACCGGCAACACCGGCAAGGCGGGCGGCTCCCGCAACGCTGCTGGCACCGGCAGCAACGGCATCGGGAGGTTCGAGATGACCCGTCTGACGGTGGCCGGGACACCGAACGCCGAACCGGCGCTGCGGCCGGTGCGTGACGACGACTCAGCGGCGCTGATCGCACTCATCGGGGGCTGCTGGGCCGAGTACCCGGGTGTGCTGCTCGACGTGGACGGCGAGGAGCCGTGGATGCGGGCACCGGCCGACGCCTACGCCCGCTGGGGTGGGCGGATGTGGGTGGCCACCGGTGCGGGAACGCTGGTGGGGTGTGTGGGCACCAAACCGCACGGTCCGGGCGTGGTGGAGTTGAAGAGTCTCTACGTGGCGGCGGCGGCACGCCGGCGTGGACTGGGCTCGCGGCTGACCCGGCTGGTCGAGGAGGAGGCATGGCGGGCCGGCGCGCTGCGGGTCGACCTGTGGTCGGACAGCCGGTTCCTTGACGCGCACCGGCTGTACTCACGGCTGGGCTACCACCGGACCGGGCGCACCCGCGAGTTGGGCGACCTGTCGGAAACCACCGAGTACGAGTTCACCCAT
>DATCXL010000852.1:0-3078 GCA_036565825.1 Mycobacteriales bacterium | reverse complement strand
GGCCGCTGGCCGAGGTGCTGGCCGAGGCCGAGGACCTGGCCGCGCGGGACTACCCGTACGCGCTGGCCAGGGGAGCGCGACTGCCGGCCGCCGAGCGGGCCGCCATGGTGCGCCGAATCTCCGCGGTCACCGGCCTGAGCGAGGACTTCGTGCACCGGGCCAACCTACGGATCGGCCCACACCGGTTCTTCCGTGAACTGCTGCGCCCGGCCGGACTGGTGGTCGGCCGGTTGGACGGACGGTTCACCGGCACCGACGCCGACGACGCGGCCGAGGTACCCGCCCACGATCCGAGCTACACCGCGATCCTCGGCCCCTACTCGGCGGTGTTGAACCACTACGTACGCGCCGAACTCGGTTACGCCAACGACCTGCCCTACGAGATCCTCACCGATCGGGTCCAGCCATGGAGTTACCGCGAGTTCGAGGGCAGGGCGGTGTACGTGGCCGACATCCTGGCCGAGGCCATGCGGCACAACCCACACCTGCGGGTGCACGTGGCCTGCGGGTACTACGACGGGGCCACCGCCTACCACGCCGCCGAGTACGTGCTGGCACACCTGGACGTACCCGAGCCGTTGCGCGCGAACGTCGAGGTCGCCTACTACCAGGCCGGCCACATGATGTACGTGCACGAACCCAGCCGGCTGCGCCAGAGCGACGAACTGGCCCGTTTCGTCACCGCACCGTCACCAGCGGGCTGACCCGGACACCTCGGCGGCGTCGTTCCACGGGATGACGCGGTGATCGAGGAAGGTCTGGTTTGCCTGGGTGTACCACTGCGCGGTGCCACGGTCCTCTCGCCGCACAAGCTCGCCGCACAGGGAGGAGGTACCGCGACCGGCGGATGGGTGCTGGGTGGAGGGCACCAATGCGTTCGCCACCAGCGCCACCGGCGCCCGGTGGGCCATCCTGCTGGTAACACCGCCGGACCCGGAGGGGCCCGACACCCACGGCACTCACCAGACACCCTGGTCATGCTGGCCTGCGACCTGTCCGATCCGTCAGTGACGGTGGACAGCTCGTGGTGGGACCCGGTGGGTCTGCGTGCCACGGTGAGCCATCTGGTGCGGTTCGACCGGACCTTCCTGCCGGAGGCGAATCTGATCGACGCGCCTGGCGCCTACCCGCGCCAGAACTGGCAGACCGCGTTCGTCCCGCACCACGCGGCGAGCTTCCTCGGCGCGGCTGAGGCGGCCTACGACCACGCGGTGGACCACGTGCTGGGGCAGGGCAAGACCGCCGACCCCTACGTCCAGCAACGAGTCGGCGCCATGGCGGTCAACGTCGAGACGTCGCTGCGGTGGCTGCGCCACGTCGCGACCCTGTGGGACGCCGGACGCCGGGCCGAGGCCCAACAGGCCGGCGCCAGGGCACGCCACCTCGTAGAACACCTGGCCCTACGGACCGCCGACGACTGCGTGCGGGCCTGCGGCGCCCGGGTGCTGGTCCGACCCAGCCCGGTGGCGCGGATCCTCGGGGGCCTGACCTTCTACGCCCGCCATGACAACGACGACCGCATCCTGGCCACCATCGGCCGGTCGGTACTCGGGCACAGCCACGACATCTCCTTCTACGGGCCGTGGGGCCCGACTCCGAAGGCCGGCCCGGCGCGGGGCCCGGCGGGCGTCGAGGCAGGGCCGAAGGTGGTCTGCTCAACCTGGCTGGGCACCACCCGAAGGAAGTCGCACCGCCCGGGTACCGCCAGTGCGAGCACGTCGTCGGGCATCTGCGGCAGCCAACGCAACGCCTCGGCCGGCAGTCGGAACGCCTCCCGTAGCGGGCGTAGCGCCTGCGGACTCGCCCTGGCCAGCACCACCAGATCGAACGCCCGGATGGCCGTGGTCGCGGTGTCGGTGACCGCCGGTTCGAGCGTCAGCGCCGCCTGCCAGGCCCCGAGGTCGTGACGGACACCTCCCTGCCCGACATCGGCGTCCTCGACCAGCAGTGACGGCCGGAGCACCGAACCGGCCGGCGGCGTTGGGCTGGCCGGCGGGACCACTGCCACCCAGGCCGGCCCCGGCGGTGCGGCGCGCACCAGAGCTGCCCACCGCGCCGAACGTGCCGTCACCACCACCACCTGCGCGCCCTGGGCCAGAGCGCGAAAGGACAGCAGGGAGGCGAAGTAGCCGGCCCCGAACACCCCGACCCGTACCGGGGTGGGCCGGAACAGTCGGAGGACCACCGGTTGCCCGTCGGGGTCCTGGCCGACCACCAACCCGCCACGTCGCGCCGGCAGGTCCAGCGCGGGCAGTGACCCGACCGGCAGAACATGTGACACCGGGCGTTTCACGGCGTACCGCCCAGAGGGGGCCCGGAGTGGTCTGCACCCATCGGCATCGGACCAGCCTCCCTCCACCTGCCGGGACCGGCCGCCGCCATGCCCGGAGGCGACCTTCATGGTAGGGCGGTATGCCCGCGGTGGCCTCTGATCGCTGCCGACATCTTTTCCGGCTGCATGGTCGCCGGCCCCGTAGAGTCGCTCCCGTGTGGCGTGGTTGGGTGCGGGCGCTCGGTGCGGGTGAGGAACCAGACCCCCGCTTCACGTTCGCCAACGAGAGAACGTTTCTGGCCTGGATCCGAACCTCGCTGGCGCTGATCGCAGCCGGGATCGGGCTGGAGGCGTTCGCTGTCAGATTGTTCGTCCCGGGCCTACGTCGGGCCGCGGCCATCGCCCTGGTACTGCTGGGAGTGGTGACGAGTCTGGCCGCGCTGCGGCGCTGGGCGCGAAGCCAGTACGCACTGCGGACCGGCCGGCCCCTGCCCGTGCCGACGCTGGCCCCGCTGCTCGCCTACGGGGTGGCCGTGGTGGCACTGGTGCTGTTGGTCATGCTGCTGGTGGTCCGGTTATGACCGGCGCCGGAGAACACCGCCAACCTGCGTTGTGGGACCCCGGGGTGCAGCACGAACGGACCTCGCTGGCCTGGACCCGCACCTGTCTGTCCTACCTGGTCTGCTCGCTGTTGTGCGCGCGGTTGGCGGCACACGCCCCCCTGCTCGCCGGGTGCGTGGCGCTGGGCGGCACCGCAGCGGCCACCGCCCTGCTGGGTGGCGTCTACCGGCGGTACCCGCGACGAG
>DATCXL010000851.1:0-6015 GCA_036565825.1 Mycobacteriales bacterium | reverse complement strand
GCGGCTCCGACCGCCGCCGGCAACGCGTAGCCGAGAGTCCCCCAGCCGATCGGGTACTGCAACGCCCTGGGTCGTGCCACCCGGCCGTAGCCGCCCCACCAGTAGCCGGCCACCGCCATGTCGGTGACCACCACCGCCTCGGTCGGCACCGCGGTATCCAGCGCACGGACCAGGGCGACCGCCTCGGCGCTGCGCGGGTCGACCGCCAACCGGGACCACACCCCGGAACTCACCTTCGCGACCAGCCCGGCGGTACCGGCCGGCGCACGTTCGGGCAGTCGATCCAACAGGCCGGCCAGCGCCAACCGCGCGTCACCGAGCACGGCCACGTCCGGTTGGTAGTTCGTGGCCAGGTCACCAGGGTCGACGTTGACCACGGCAAGCCGCGGCGGCCGTGGCATCGACCAGTTGCGGGTGCTCATTCCGTCGAAGCGGGTACCCAGCCCGACCAGCAGGTCGGCATCGGCGACCAGGTCGGCGACCTCGGGTTCGTGCGGTGGCAGGCCAACCAGCAGCGGATGACCGGCTGGCAACGCACCCCGGCCGCCGTAACTGGTGACCACCGGCGCGTCCAACCGGCGGGCCAGCGCGTCGAGTACGTCGCTGGCGCCGGCCTGGAGTACCCCGCCGCCGGCCCACAGCACCACCCGGCCGGCGACTGCCACCTCGGCGGCCAGTCGGTCCAGGTCGACCGGTCGCGGTGTCCGTACCGCCGGATCGATCAGGGCGACCGGTGGCGCGGGCGCGTCCAGTACGTCGGTGGGTATGTCCAGGTACACCGGTCCGCGTGGGCAACTGCCCGCCAGGTGCACCGCCTCGGCCAGTGCCTGGCTGACCGCCTCGGCGGTGCGTGGCCGCAGTACCGCCTTGGCCAGCGGTTCGAACATGCCGGCCTGGTCCCGGGACTCGTGCAGCACGCCGCGCAGTACCCCTGGGCGGGCCAGCGCGGTGGATATCTCGCTGGCCACCAGTACCAGTGGGGTTCCCGACGCGGCAGCCTCCCCGAACGCGCCCACCGCGTTGGCGGCGCCTGGCCCGGTGGTGGTCAGGGCCGCGCCCAGCCCTCCGGTGGCGCGGGCCAGTCCGTCCGCGGCGTACACCGTGGTCTGCTCGTGTCGGACCGGAACGATCCTCGGCAGCCCGGGGCCCAGTTCCCGCCAGAACGCCAGGTTGTGCACGCCGGGCAGCCCGAAGATTGTCTCGACGCCGGCCGCGGCCAACCCCTCCAGGACGCGTCGCGCGGTGCTGACCTGCCGCATCAGAACTCCTGTTCACCGGGATGAACCGACCGTATCGCCTGGCCGGCCCGACCACGACGGTCCGATCTCGCTGGGCGCACCCGGCCCCGGCAGACCGGGACGCCATCGGCATCTGCCACGATGGGCCCGTGCGGGTGGTCGCGTTCGCGGGTGGTATCGGTGGTGCCAGGTTCCTGCTCGGCCTGCGGGCCGTACTGGACGACTCGGGCGGGCAACTAACCGCGGTGGTGAACACCGGTGACGACGTGACCCTGCACGGGCTGCGGATCTGCCCCGACCTGGACACCGTGATGTACACGTTGGGTGGCGGGATCGACCCGGAACGAGGGTGGGGGCGGGCCGGCGAGAGCTGGGCGGTCAAGGAGGAACTGGCGGCCTACGGTGTCACGCCGGACTGGTTCGGACTCGGTGACCGGGACGTGGCCACCCACCTGGTACGCACCCGGATGCTCGACGCCGGGTATCCGCTGTCAGCGGTGACCGAGGCGCTGTGCCAACGATGGCAGCCGGGGGTACGGATCCTGCCGATGACCGACTCCCGGGTGGAGACCCACGTGGTCGTGGACGCCGACGGCGGCCAGGGGTCCGGCGACACCGCCGACGGTGGCGGGCAACGTGCCATCCACTTCCAGGAGTGGTGGGTGCGCCACCACGCCGGTATCCCGGCCAGGTCGTTCGTGATGGTGGGCATCGACGACGCGAAACCCGCGCCCGGCGTACTCGACGCGATCGCCGAGGCCGACCTGGTGGTGTTCGCTCCGAGCAACCCGGTGGTGAGCATCGGACCGATACTTGGCGTTCCCGGAATCCGCGACGCGGTGCGTTCGGGCACCGCCCCGGTGGTGGGTCTGTCCCCGATCGTCGGTGGCGCACCGGTGCGCGGGATGGCCGACGCGTGTCTGACCACGATCGGCGTGCAGACCTCGGCCGAGGCGGTCGGCCGGCTCTACGGCGCACGGTCGGCCGGCGGGGTGCTGGACGGCTGGCTGGTGGACACGGTGGACGCCGGCACCCAGGTCCCCGGAGTGACCGTGTCCGCGGTGCCACTGTTGATGTCCGACCCGGACACGACGGCGGCGATGGCCCGGGCCACGTTGGAACTTCTCGGCTGACCGGGACAGGTACTCCACTGTGGATACGAGATGGTGAGGGCAACCGTGGGGATCGAGATTCTGCCGGTCACCGGGATTCCCGAGCTGCGGCCGGGTGACGACCTGGTCGCACTGTTGGCCGGGGCAGCGCCGTGGCTGGCCGACGGTGACGTGCTGGTGGTCACCTCCAAGGTGGTGTCCAAGGTGGAGGGTCGACTGCTGGGGGTACCGGCCGACCCGGAGGCGCGGGAGGCCGCCCGACAGGCCGCGGTGGACGCCGAGACGGTGCGGGTGGTGGCCAGCCGGGGTCGTACCCGGATCGTGCAGACCCGGCACGGGTTGGTGCTCGCCGCTGCCGGGGTGGACGCCTCCAACATGGCTGGCGACGAGATCGCACTGCTTCCGGTCGACCCGGACGCCTCGGCGGCCCGACTGCGCGACGGGCTGCGCGCGGCGCTGGGGGTGCGGGTGGCCGTCGTGGTCAGCGACACGATGGGCCGACCGTGGCGGCACGGCCTGACCGACGTGGCGATCGGGGTGGCCGGCATGGCCGCGGTACACGACCTGCGCGGCGAGAAGGACAGCTCCGGCATGCCGCTGGCCGTCACCGAGGTGGCCGACGCCGACGAGGTCGCCGCCGCGGCCGACCTGGTGAAGGGCAAGTTGGACGGGATTCCGGCCGCGGTGGTTCGCGGGTTGACGGTGCGCGACGACGGCCGCGGATCGCGCCCGCTGATCCGACCAGCCGAAGAGGACCTGTTCCGGCTGGGTACCGCCGAGGCGATCCAACTCGGCCGGCGCCAGGCCGTGCCGGCCCGGCGATCGGTACGCGAGTTCACCGACGATCCGGTGGACCTCGACGCGGTACACCGGGCGGTCGCCGCCGCGGTCACCGCGCCAGCACCGCACCACACCACGCCGTGGCGGTTCGTGCTGGTTGTCGACCAGGCGGTCCGCACCCGGCTGTTGGACGCGATGCGGGCCCGCTGGGAGGCCGACCTGACCGCCGACGGGATGACATCCGACAGCATCGTCCGCCGGGTCCGCCGCGGTGACATCCTGCGCCGGGCGCCGCTGGTGGTGGTGCCCTGCCTGGTCCGCGACGGCGCGCACCCCTACCCCGACGCTCGACGCGGGCAGGCTGAGCGGACCATGTTCGCGGTGGCGATGGGCGCCGGGGTGGAGAACTTCCTGGTCGCACTGGCCGCCGAGGACCTGGGTTCCTGTTGGGTGTCCTCGACCCTGTTCTGCCCGGACGTGGTGCGGGCAGAACTGGACCTGCCAGCATCGTTCGAACCGATGGGCGCGGTCGCGGTCGGTACCCCGGCCGCCCCGGCGAGCCCCCGCCCGCCTCGCGACCCCGCCGACTTCACCCTGGTCAGATAACCGTCAGGCCGGACGGGCCGGACCGCGTCCGGCGGAATGGTGGGCCGGGCGCCCGTGATGGTCCAGCACCTTCTGCAACAGCCGGGTCAACCGGTCGCGTTCGGCGGCTGACAGCGGGGCCAGCAGCGCGTCCTGGACCTCGGCCACGGCGGCGTCGATCCGGCGGAGCTGTCGCGTTCCGGCCGGGGTGATGGTGATGGTGTTGCGCCGACGATCGGTCGGGTCCGGGGTGCGCTCAACCAGCCCGCGGCCGGCCAGTTCGTTGACCAGGGCGACGATGTCGCTGCGGTCGATGCCACAGTGGCGACCCAGCGCGGCCTGACTGGTGGGCCCGAACTCCTCCAACGCACAGAGCAGCAGGTAGTCGTAGCGGTGCGCGTCGACAGTGGACAGTTTCTGCGACACCAGTCGATGAGCGTGCGCACCGGTCTGGGTGACCAGCCAACTCGGCGTGGCCCACAGTCGGGCGGGAGCGCCGTCGGTCGTCCTCTCCATGCTCACCAGTCTATCCGAGGTCGTTGGTCATACCCACGATTTCTGATACCGTTGGACTGACCAACGTTGGCATGGCCAACGTTATGGAATCGACAGCGGGTCCGCTTTCGAGACGAACAGGTATCGGGAGGAATCATGGTCAGCCCCGTCATGGACGGCGACACCGACCAACTCGGCCGTGCGGTTCGGGAACTGGCCGATCGCGCCGAGATCAACGATCTGGTCAGCCACCTGGGCCGGTGGCTGGACGAGAAGCGCTTCGACGACACCCGGTCGGTCTTCACCGAGGACGCGATCGGCGAGTTTCCCTCCGGTCCGATCCGGGGTGTCGAGGCGCTGACCGACCAGGCCCGTCGCCACCATGCCGACTTCGAGCGGACCCAGCACATCACCACGAACACCCTGGTCGACCTGGCCGGTGACCGGGCCACCGTCCGGGCGAACCTGATCGCCACCTTCGTCCGGCACGCCGACACCCCCGAACCGGAACCGACCGTAGGTGAGCGTTACCGCTTCGAGGCAGTGCGTACCGAACAGGGCTGGCGGTTCTGCCGGGTGGAGGTCCATCCGGTGTGGCGGAGTACCGCGCCGAACCGATGACCCCGGGCGCGACCGGGCCCCGGAGGACCGCGCCGCACCGACTCAACCCCACAGCGTGCTGATCGGTGCGGCGGTAACCCGCTCGCCAGCGGGTAGAGGTACTGGCCGGTGTGCATGACCAGGCCGTGGCAGAACTGGTCACCGAGTTCGTCGCGCAGCCACTCCAGATGCCGGCCGTCGTGGGCTTTCGGGTTGGTCGAGGCCTTGATCTCGATCGCGACGACCCGGTGCCCGGTCAGCGCGTCGATCAACGGATCTACCAGGCGTCGCCGGTAGCTGTCCTCCACGGCAGCGGACCACCATTTTCCCGCAGGTTCAGATGTCATTTTCCTGCACCAGTCAATGCCAGTTTCCTGCACTGTCCGATGCCACTTTCCCGCACGGTCCGGTACGGATCCCCCGCACCAGGCGAGGCCCAATGTCCGTGAAACCGGCGTGCCCGTTGTGAAAGCATCGGGTGCATGACCTCGACACTGCACGATGACGCCCGCCGGGTGCTCGCCGGTTACGCCTCACCGGCGCCCGAGCAACGGGCGCTGCGCGAGGCGTTCCTGGCACTGTTGGACGCCCGGTCCGACGCGGTGTGGCGTAGTTGCGAGCCGGGCCACCTGACCGCCAGCGCGATGGTCGTCGACCCGTCCCGGCGGGCCGTGCTGCTCACCCTGCACCCCCGGGTTGGACGCTGGCTGCAACTGGGCGGACACCTCGAACCAGGCGACGACAGTGTGGCCGCCGCCGCGCTGCGCGAGGCAACCGAGGAGAGCGGCATCGACGGGTTGCGACTGGACCCGGTGCCGGTCGACCTGGACGTGCATCCGATCACCTGCTCGTCGGGCGTGCCCACGCGGCACCTGGACGTGCGCTACCTGGCGGTGGCCCCGGCCGGTGCGGTCGAGGTGTGCAGCGACGAGTCCGACGCGCTGGCCTGGTTCGACTGGGACAACCTGCCCGACGAGGTGGCGGTGGACACCCCACGACTGCTGCGCCGGGCGATGGCACGGCTGGACATGCGCCCCGACATCAACGCCGACCGGGCCACCCAATAGCGTCACCGGCCGTGGACGCGCTCACCCAACTCGACACCTGGCCGGTCGGCCACGCCGCGGCGGCGGTGGTCGGCCCGCACGGCCTGCTCGGCACACACGGATCGGTGGACCGGCCGTTCCCGCTGGCCTCGGTCACCA
>DATCXL010000839.1:0-2262 GCA_036565825.1 Mycobacteriales bacterium | reverse complement strand
CGGTGACGGCCGGGGCTGGCACCTGCTGGCCGTGCTGGAACGGTTGACCGTCCTGACCGGACACCCGATCCAGCGGGTCGGCCTGTCGGCCACCGTGGGCAATCCCGACGCGCTGCTGGACTGGTTGCAGGGCTCCGGGCGTGGGGCCCGCCCGGCCCGGGTGGTCGCGCCCGAACCACCACCGCCGGCCGCCGTCGGTGTCACCGACAGGGTGTCCGACGAGGCGGTGGAACTGGACTACGTCGGTTCGGTGCCCAACGCGGCCAGGGTGATCGCGGCGCTGCACCGGGGTGACAAGCGGTTGGTGTTCTGTGACTCCCGGCGGCTGGTCGAGGAACTGGGTGCCGAACTACGGGCCCGGGGCGTGACCACGTTCCTGTCCCACGCGTCGCTGTCCGCCGACGAACGCCACCGGGCCGAACAGGCGTTCGCCGAGGCACGTGACTGCGTGATCGTGGCAACGTCCACACTGGAACTGGGCGTGGACGTGGGTGACCTGGACCACGTGATCCAGTTGAACTCGCCCGGTACGGTGGCGTCGTTCCTACAACGACTGGGCCGCACCGGGCGGCGGCCCGGACCCAGCCGCAACTGCCTGTTCCTGACGCTGGACCACCCGGCGCTGCTGTCGGCGGCCGGGTTGCTGGTGCTGTGGGGATCCGGTTATGTCGAGCCGGTCACCGCCCCACCCGAACCCAGGCACATCGTCGCGCAGCAACTGCTGGCACTGTGCCTCCAGGAGGGCGGGGTCGGGGGCAGCCTGTGGCCGGCGGCCTGGAACGGGTTGGCGCCCTTCGACCGCAGTGCCGAACCGATCGTGTCGTACCTGATCGAACAGGGGTTCGTCGACCGGGACGGTGACCGGCTGATCGTCGGACCGGCGGCCGAGGCGCGGTTCGGCCACCGGCACTTCATGGGCATGACCGCGGTGTTCACCGCGCCGCCGCAGTTCACCGTCCTGTCCGGACGCGCGGAGATCGGCCGCACCGATCCGGCCCTGCTCACCGACCAGGTGGACGGGCCGCGGCTGCTGCTGCTCGGCGGGCGGAGCTGGCGGGTGACCTGGGTCGACTGGCACCGGCGCCGGTGTTTCGTCGAACCGGCCGACGGCGGGGGGCGGGCCCGCTGGCACACCCCGGGGGTGAGCGGGGGTAGTTTCCGGCTGAGTCGGGCCGTGCGTGAGGTTGTGTTGGGTGCCGATCCGCCGGTCAGGCTGACCGGGCGGGCGGCCCGGGTGCTGGCCGAGGTTCGTGAGGAGATGATCGGGACCGTCCACCCGGGGGGAACGGTGGTCGTGCGGGACAGGCATGACGTGCGCTGGTGGACCTGGGCCGGCTACCGGGCCAACGCGACGCTGGCGGCAACCCTGACCGGACTGACCGACCGGGTGCAGCGGGTTGGTGACACCTCGATCCGGCTGCGCACCGACCTGACCCGGGACATCTGGCGGGCCGGGATCGCCGACGCGACCGACAGGCTGTGCCTGCCCGAGGTGGACGAGCGGGCACTGACCGGGTTGAAGTTCTCCGCCGCGCTGCCGCCCCGACTGGCCGAGGCGACCCTGGCCCGTCGCCTGGCCGACCTCGACGGCGCCGCCACAGTCCTCTCCGAACCCACCCGCTTCACCGCCACCTGACCCGAGAACCGTCCGCGGGTACCTCACCGGCCGAAGCATCGCTGACAGAATCCGAGGCTTGTGTGGAACTCCGGTTCGGTGAGGGCGAAATAGTTCGCATTTCGTGTGTGCCAACGCGGGCTTGGGTATCCAGGACGACAGGGCGTTATGTCTTTGTGGAATGGCCGTGGCGGAGCGTGGATCCGGATTCGAGATTCAGGTGGGATGGCACGGTTGCTTTTCCTGTCGATCCGGAAAGTAGAGAATGGGATAATATACCCTGGAGAGTCACACCCGGGCCATCGGAACTTTCGGCTGGCCAAGCATGCGTGGTCGAAATACCAGCGATGGATGTCATCGTTGAGCGGATCAGTCGCTACGACCCACCGCGTGACACCGGATGGACGCCGCGACCGGCCCTTGGTATCGTCGTGCGCCCGGTGGAGGCTGTGCATGACGAAGGCAGCTTTCTCCTCTATATCAACGCTGCCGAACCGATCTCGGTGGAGCTTCCTTCCGGTGAGGAGGGCCAGGGTGCGGTGTGACGGGAGCGGCCGGCCGCGAGACTTATATTGTTCGAAGTGACCCTGCCGTCGCTGGTGACTCGGGTGGGAGCCATGGTCTTCGGGTTGCTCGTAAGAAGTTTG
>DATCXL010000810.1:0-2642 GCA_036565825.1 Mycobacteriales bacterium | reverse complement strand
AACGGTCATTATGGTGTCTCCTCTCCGCTCTCCCTGATTCACATCAAATCTGCGGGTGACGGGCCCCCTGCGGACGACGAGGGATCATTTATTAAATTACCGGTTACATTAATCGGATAAATACCGGGGCAACCCGAGTCTCAGGTCTTGATTTGGTGGGCGTCGTTCAGCCCTCGTTGAGGCGCTGGTAAGAAACGTGTCACCAAGTTCAACCGTAGTTGATCTTGAGCCTTGACCTCGCCGGAGCACTTCCGGGCTGCGGGCGCGTACCGCGCTACGAGATACGGGCACGCCCATGCGCGGCTGACCTACCACCCGGGCGGCGAGAGCGTGCCGACGTACAAGGGGCTACTCGGGGACTGGACGCCGCTGGATTTCAAGGACGCCGGCAAGGACGGCCGCCGGGTGGTGCGAGGGGTGTACGAGAACTGCACTTTTCAGGCGCTGCGGGAACGC
Organism: Mycobacteriales bacterium; assembly: GCA_036565825.1. Lineage (GTDB taxonomy): Bacteria > Actinomycetota > Actinomycetes > Mycobacteriales > DASULA01 > DASULA01. The sequence continues at coordinate 2,186 of DATCXL010000810.1, read as the reverse complement.
CTGCGCTGCAAGGAGATCTGGATCGTCGGGGCCGACAAGTGGCGCAATCCCGACGAGGATTTGCCGGCAGACTTCGAGGCCCACCGCGCCGCGCACTACGCCGCGCTGCGCAAGCCGCTCGATCCGGCCGCGTTCGGTGACACGTTTCTTACCAGCACCTCAACGAGGGCTGAACGACGCCCACCAAATCAAGACCTGAGACTCGGGTTGCCCCGGTATTTATCCGATTAATGTAACCGGTAATTTAACAAATGATCCCTCGTCGTCCGCAGGGGGCCCGTCACCCGCAGATTTGATGTGAATCAGGGAGAGCGGAGAGGAGACACCATAATGACCGTTATTGTGCATAAGGAGAGAGGGTGCTGTATTTTCCTCAACGGTCGGTGCGCACCAACCCCAGATTTCCTGGCTGAGTAATAACGAGGTTGTGCACGATTAGGGTCTGGCCGTGCTTGTTTGGGTCGTTCAGCTGTTTGTGCTACCGGTTAGCGCAGCGGTCGGATACCAGGCCCGCGATGGCGAGCACGGTGCCTTCGAAGTGTTCACGGCGTCCGATGTAGCGTTGCATCGGCCGCCACTGTTTGGGTTCGGCGATGGCATGCTCGACGCAGATGCGTTGCGATGACTGGGCATGACGTGCGGTGTCGTATTCCGCGCGGTGGGCCTGGGTGGCGTCTTTCGGTGGTTTCTTCGGTGGCGCACTGACCTGATCGGGGAAGTCACGGGCCAGCCCCTGGTAGCCGGAGTCGACCTTGGCCTTCACCTTCGGGTACTGCCGTAGCAGGTCCTCGATGCCTTCGGTACGCAACGCGGTGACATCATGCATCCGACCTGGACGGGTGGCCCCGCACCACAGCAGCCGGCCCCGCTCGTCGCTGATCACGGTGGGTTTGATGGTGTTCTGCTTCTTCTTACCCGATACGAACGCCCGCCGGCCGGGCCGGTTGGCCTTGGGCCGACGGACCTGGACCTCGGTGCCGTCGATGCGCAGTTCGACGCCGTTGGCGGCGGCGTAGGCGAACACGTCGGCCAGGGTCTGTAGCCGCACGCCGGGCTGGCCGGGCACGGCGAAACCGCGCGCGGCTAGCAGTGCACGGATTTCCCCGACAGCGCGGGTGATGGTGGCCCGGTCCACCTTGTACCACAGGGCCAGTACAGCGTGAGGAAGTTGGAAGCGCAGCACGACGAGGGTGGCGATGACCCGGTCGGTGAAGACCAGCTCGTGGTTCGGGCCGGCGCCCGGGGCGCGGACCCGGTCACCGCCACGGCGTTCGCGCAGTCGTGATTCCTGCTGGGCGGCCCAGGGCTCGGCGAGTTCGGCAATGAGCTTGGCCAGCCTGCGTCGCGGGATCCCGGTGCAGATACGATGGGACAAGGCCGTGCGGGCCAGTCTTGACGTCACAATCATGATCGTCCCGTACGGCCGTTTCCATGATCGAGCCGGGTCGGTCAGCTATCGTGCACAACCTCGTAACACGCTCCCTACCCATCCGCCGCGGTCGGCGCCCACCCACTGTCAGGGGCCTCAGCGACGGCGACACTCAGTGCCCTGGCAGTTGGTCGTGAAAACTCTGCTCAGGGGAGCCGATGAGGAGGAGTTGGTCCGTGGCGTGCCCGCAGCGCAGCAATGAGCCGCCTACCTGCAGGGTGCGGGTAGGCGTCAGCGCAGCGAGGCGTACGCCAGTGGCAACGTGGCGCCGGCCGACCCATTGCTGTCATCGAGACGGCGGAGGACGGCCAGTTCGACGAAGTCGGTCACGATGAGCGTGGGGTCGTCATCCACGACGCGACGAAGTGAGCCGACGGCGGGGACGTCGGCAGGTTGGGTGCCGCTGCTGGTGATACTCATCGTGGGTTCGCGGCGTTCGAGCCGGCCGTCAACCTCGACGAACTCCTCCGCTTGGCCGGTTGCAGCGAAGATGGCGCTGGCCAGCGCCGCGGCGTAGATGGGGTCCCCGCACGCGTCGTACACCCAGCGCGGGCCGAGCACCGAGTGGGCGGTGGTGCCAACCAGCCAACCGTCACCGCCGTCCAAGGGAGCGCCCCGGTACGTGAGCGGGACCTGATGGACCGGCCCGTCACCAGCTCTGAGCAACATCGTCTCGATCCCGACCGCGCCGGCAGGGTCATCGAAACGGTAGGACGCCAAGCGCACGAGGTCAGCGGCGGCCTGCCCCTGGTACCAA
>DATCXL010000361.1:0-3378 GCA_036565825.1 Mycobacteriales bacterium | reverse complement strand
GGCTCGGATGGTGAGGTAGAGGGTTTTGAGGACTGAGTTCTCGGTGGGGAAGTGTCCGCGGTTCCTGGTCGCTTTCCGCAGCCGGGAGTTCATGCTCTCGATCGTGTTGGTCGTGTAGATCACCTTACGGATCTGGGGTGGGAACGCGAGGAACGGAACGAACTCCGCCCACGCGTTCGTCCATACACGGACGATCGCCGGGTAACGACGACCCAACTCGCTGTCGACGAAATCCTGGAACGCGGCCTCGGCGGCCTGTTCGGTACTGGCGGTGTAGATGGGCTTGAGGCCGGCGACGAGTTGTGGGTGGTGTTTCTTCGACGCGTACCGAAGCGACGCCCGGATCAGATGCACCACGCACGTCTGGACCGTTGCTTCCGGCCAGGTGGCGGTGATGGATTCAGGTAGGCCTTGCAACCCGTCGCAGCAGACCACGCACACATCGGCGACGCCACGGTTGCGCAGTTCGGTGAGCACGGCCAGCCAGAACTTCGCCCCCTCGCCGTCCTTTCCCAGCCACAGGCCCAGCACGTGCTTGCGTCCGTCCAGGTCCACGCCCACAGCCAGATACACGGGCCGGTTGGACACCACCCCGTCACGAACCTTCACGACCAGGGCGTCGATGTAGACGATCGGCCACACCGGATCCAGCGGCCGGTTCTGCCACGAAGTGAGCTCCTCGGCGACCGCGTCGGTGACTTTGGAGACCAGATCGGGCGAGACCTCGATACCGTAGATCTCGTTCAGATGTGCTCGAATATCGCGCACCGACATTCCGCGAGCGTAGAGCGAGATGATCTGTTCGTTGAACCCGTCCAGACGCCGCTGCCGCTTCCGCACAATCTGCGGGGCGAAGGAACCATCACGGTCCCTCGGAACATCGACGTCGACCGCACCGACACCGGTCAACACGGTTTTACGGCCGATGCCGTTCCGCGAATTCGGGGTCCCCGCACCCGCCGGATCGCCTTTCTCGTACCCGAGGTGCTCGGTCATCTCCGTGTTCAACGCGGTCTCCAACACCCGCTTCGTCAACTGCGCCAAAACTCCACCGGGGCCGACCAACTCCAACCCTTCCGTATCAGCCTTTTTCATCAACTCCTCGATGAAATCAGCATCAACGAACTCACCTGCGGACGAGTCCCTTCCGCTAGTAACACTTCCAGTCACGCTACAAACCCTTTCCCCGTGGTGAAGCACCCGCTCACACCACGATGTCAGGGCCACGGCTTACACGGACGATCTGACACGCCCCGGGCGACCGGGTGAACAGGGAGCAGAAAGCCTGCGGGGGACGCCCTACTCTCAGGGGGATCAGCTGTTCATGGTGCGGTTTTGGAGCCCCTTCATCGATGGCTGGTGCTGTGATCGTTCGGCGTGGACGGTCACGGCGAGGAACGCGGCGGCGAGCATGAACAGGGTATGTGCTGGTACCGGGATACTGCGGACCTCGTGGTGGTCATGGTCGGCGTGGATACGGCTGGTCATGGTCACCTGGATGCGCCGAGGCGAGTTGCTCGGGCTACGCCGGCTGCACGTGGAAATGATCGCCAGGCGTTGAGGGCGTGTTTCCAGGCGTGGACGCTGGCGCCTTCGGCGAGGCGTGTGGGTCGGCGCTCGTCGTAGGGGCTTGCCGGGTTCGGCGGGCATGGGCGCGACTGTCCTCGATGCCGCCGATCGGGAAGCGGACGGGTGAACCGGTCCGCAGATCCCGCTCCTACGGCAGTCAACCCACCGCGCGCCCCTGAGGCCAGAGTGATCATCGACCCGTATCAGGCCAGACGGTTAAATTTATGGACCAAAGTATTGACTTTGGAATAGACCGCTAGGACATTTGCGCCACCCCCAAATTTCACGGGCCCGGCCCACCCATTCGGGCCCGCTCCCGAGAAGGGATCCCCCGGTGAATCGTCTCCTCGTGTCAGGCGTGGCTGCCCTGATCACGGTCGCGGGCGCAACCTCCGCGGCGCAGGCCTCTCCCCCATCGCCTGGGACAGTCGGGAAGGACTCCATCGCCCTGGCCGCGCAGTCGGCGCAGCAGGTCCTCGTCAGCAGGGCGGCTGAGCTCCACGTCAGTGCCAGCGACGCGTTCGTCCAGCGGCCGGTGGTCAGCACCCGGGAGGGCCTGCAGTACGTCGGGTTCGACCGGACGTTCAAGGGGCTGTCCGTCTTCGGCGGCGACCTCGTCGTCGTGACCGACACGGCCGGAAAGGTACTGTCGACCAGCGTCGGCCAGACCACGACAATCGACCTGCCGAGCGTCACCCCGAAGATCGCGCAGGCGCAGGCCCAACTGATCGCCCGTAGCCAACAGAAGGCCACTGTCGTCGACTCGATCGACAGCACCCGGCTGGTCGTCTACGCCCTGGCGGACAAGCCGCTGCTGGCCTGGGAAAGCGTCGTGACCGGGCACAGCGGCACGCGGCCAAGCCGGATGCACATCTTCGTCGACGCCATGTCCGGCAGGGTTCTGGACAGCTTCGACGAGGTCGCCGACGGTACCGGCAACGCGGCCATCGAGGGTGGCACGGTGACCATTCAGACCAGCGGCTCGGGGTCCTCCTTCTCGATGAGCGACCCCACCCGGCCTGGCATCTCCTGCCGCAGGGAGAGCACCGGCGCGGTGCTGACCGGTACCGACGACGTCTGGGGCAACGGCAACGGCACCAACATCGAGACCGGTTGCGTGGACGCGCTGTTCACCGTGCAGCACGAGTGGAACATGCTTTCGGCGTGGCTCGGTCGTAACGGCATCAACGGCAGTGGCGGCGGGTTTCCCGCCTTTGTCGGGCTGAACCAGGTCAACGCGTTCTGGAACGGCTCATCGGTCCACGTCGGCCACAACCAGGCCGGCGCCTGGATCGGTTCGCTGGACGTGGTCGGCCACGAGTTCGGTCACGCAGTCGACGCGACCACTCCCGGCGGTATCTCGGCCAACGGTGTGTCAGAAGCCACCGGCGACATCTTCGGCACGCTGACCGAGTTCTTCACCAACAACACCGCGTTCGACCCGCCCGACTACAGCATCGGCGAGGAGGTCAACCTGGTCGGGTCGGGTCCGATCCGGCAGATGTTCAACCCATCGCTCGTCGGCGACCCGAACTGCTACTCCAACGCGGTCCCGAACATGGAGACGCACGATGCGGCCGGCCCGTTCGACCACTGGTTCGTGCTCGCGTCGAAGGGCAGCGCCGCCAGCGGCGGGCAACCGGCCAGCCCCACCTGCAACGGCCAGGCCGTCACCGGCGGACTGGGCCCGCAGACGTTCGGCCGAATCTTCTACAACGCCATGTTGACCAAGACCAGCCGCATGACCTACCTGCAGTACCGCACCGCGACCCTGAACGCGGCGAAGAACCTGTTCCCGGGTAACTGCGC
>DATCXL010000775.1:0-3180 GCA_036565825.1 Mycobacteriales bacterium | reverse complement strand
CGGTGATGACCGGGGCGGGGTTCCAGCAGCCTTGAGCCGGTCGGTGTTGCCAGGGATGACCGGAACCGCGCCGGTGCCCGCCGCCGGGAGGCCGCCACGGCCCCAGGGGCACCGCTCCGACAGTGGGATACCCGTGGCGCTGCTGGTGCCCGCCGCGGTTGGTGTGGCGGTACTCGTGTTGCCACTGGTCGGTCTGTTGGTCAGGGCACCGTGGGGGGACCTGCCGAACGCGCTCACCGGCGAGAGCGCCGTCAGGGCGCTGCGGTTGTCCCTTTTCGCCGCCACGCTGGCCACCGTGCTGTCGGTGGTGCTCGGCGTGCCGCTGGCCTGGGTGCTGGCCCGCGGTCGGCTGCCCGGCCGGTCGCTGTTGCGCGCGCTGGTCACCCTCCCGCTGGTGTTGCCGCCGGTGGTGGGCGGTGTGGCGTTGCTGCTCGCCTTCGGGCGGACCGGGTTCGCCGGGCGCTGGTTGGAACACTGGTTCGGCGTGTCGCTGCCGTTCACCTCAGCGGGGGTGGTGGTCGCCGAGATGTTCGTGGCGATGCCGTTCCTGGTGGTCAGTGTGGAGGGAGCGCTGCGGGCCGCGGACCTGCGCTACGAGGAGGTGGCGGCCACCCTTGGCGCGACCCGCTGGATCGCCTTCCGCCGGGTCACCCTTCCGTTGGTGGCCCCCGGAGTGGTGGCTGGTGCGGTGCTGTGTTGGGCACGTGCGCTCGGCGAGTTCGGGGCGACGATCACCTTCGCCGGAAACTTCCCAGGTCTGACCCAGACCATGCCGCTGGCCGTCTACAGCCAGTTGCAGGCCGGGGACATGGGCGGCGCGCTGGCGCTGAGCCTGATCATGCTGGGTGTGTCGGTACTCGTTCTGGCCGGTCTACGGGACCGGTGGGTGCGACCCGGATGACCGACCCGGACGGCACTCAGACCGGCCCGGACGGCGCTCCTGGTCCCGCCGGCGGGTTGTCCGCGCGGCTGGTCGTGCGGCGGGGCCCGTTCGCCATGGACGCGCGGATGGACGCCGAGCCGGGGCAGGTGGTCGCGCTGCTCGGCCCGAACGGCGCGGGTAAGACCACCGCGCTGCGCGCGCTCGCCGGACTGCACGGGCTCGATGACGGACGGATCGTGCTGGACGGGCAGGTGCTCGACGAGCCGGGCCGCAACCGACGCGTTCCGCCTGAGCGGCGACCGGTCGGGGTGGTGTTCCAGGAACTGTTGTTGTTCCCGCACCTGTCGGTGTTGGACAACGTCGCGTTCGGCCCCCGTTGTCGCGGTGTGTCACGCCGGTTGGCACGAGAGCGGGCCCGGCGGTGGCTGGAGCGGGTGGGCGTGGCCGAGTTTGCTTCCCGCCGCCCGGCTGCACTGTCCGGCGGGCAGGCACAGCGGGTGGCACTGGCCCGGGCGCTGGCCGCCGAACCCAGGCTGCTGCTGCTGGACGAACCGCTGTCCGCCCTGGACGCCCGGACCCGGCTGGCCGTCCGCGCGGACCTGTCCAGCCATCTGCGCGAGTTCGGTGGTTGCACGGTGGTGGTGACCCATGATCCGGTGGACGCGATGGTGCTCGGCGACCGTCTGGTGGTGCTCGAGGACGGCGTGGTGGTCCAACAGGGCGTCCCGGGTGAGGTGGCCCGCCGCCCGCGCACCCAGTACGTGGCCAGGCTGGTTGGACTGAACCTGCACCGCGGCGTCGGCCACGGCACCCGCGTCGAGTTGGACGGTGGCGGCACCCTGACCGTCGCCGAGGCGGTCGGCGGAACAGTGTTCACCGCGTTCCGACCCCAGTCGGTGGCGGTGCACCCGGAGCGGCCCAACGGCAGCCCACGCAACGTGTGGCCGGCCACCGTGGTCGGGTTGGAGCGACTCGGTGAACAGGTGCGGGTGGAACTCGCCGGCCCTCCGTCGGTGGCCGCCGACCTGACCGCGGCCGCGGTGGCCGAGCTGAGACTGGACGCCGGCACCCGGGTGTGGGTCGCGATCAAAGCTAGTGACATAAGTGTCTATTCCATATAAATGATGCTAAGTGTCCACGATCAGCCATCCACCAATAGGGTGGTCAACAGTCCACAGGCAAGCGAGACGTCGGTTGGTGTCGGTGCGACAGGCGGTCCTGTTGGCAAGGGCTCGCACCCAGCGGTGGACCGCGGGGCCCGGCCGTGCCGTTGCCGGGCTCCGCGGCCGGCCGTGAGTGCGGAACCTTTCCCCGGCTGGTGGAGGCTGGCGGACGTGTCGGCCAGAACCTGACACGATGTCGGGTAACACGGTGACGAAACAATCCGCGACGTGTTCGAACCGATACTCGCCGGGTCGATCGGAGCCAACGTCGGACCGCACCACGAGGGTCCACGGCGTACCGTGGAAATCGCCGCTGACAGGAGGACACGCAGCCATGGCCAACCCCTTCGTGAAGGCCTGGAAGTACATGATGGCCTGGTTCGGGGCAAAGGTCGATGAGAAGGCCGACCCGAAGATCCAGATCCAGCAGGCCATCGAGGACGCCCAGCGCCAGCACCAGGCACTCAGCCAGCAGGCCGCACAGGTTATCGGCAACCAGCGCCAGCTCGAGATGAAGCTGTCCCGGCAGATGTCGGAGGTCGAGCGCCTGCAGGCCTCGGCCCGCCAGGCGCTGGTACTCGCCGACAAGTCGCGCACCGAGGGCGACGCCGCCAAGGCCACCGAGTACGAGCAGGCCGCACAGACCTTCGCCACCCAACTGGTCAGCGGCGAGAAGCAGATGGAGGACCTCAAGCAACTGCACGACCAGGCCCTGCACGCGGCCGAACAGGCCAAGAAGGCTGTCGACCAGAACGCCATGCTGCTTCGGCAGAAGCTGGCCGAGCGGACCCAACTGCTCAGCCAGTTGGAGCAGGCCAAGATGCAGGAGCAGGTCGCTTCCTCGCTACAGCAGATGTCCGAACTGACCGCGCCGGGTGACGTGCCCAGCCTGGGCGAGGTGCGGGAGAAGATCGAGCGCCGGTACGCCACCGCGCTCGGCCAGGCCGAGCTTGCCAGCAGTTCGGTCGAGGGCCGGATGATCGAGGTGCAGAAGTCGACCCTGGACATGGCGGGTTCGGCCCGGCTGGACCAGATTCGGGCGAGCATGTCCGGTTCTCAGCTCGCCGGGCCGCCCAGCCGCCCTGCGGTGGAGGTCGGCAAGGAACCATCGGCGAGCGCCGACGGTTCCGCCGA
>DATCXL010000766.1:0-5506 GCA_036565825.1 Mycobacteriales bacterium | reverse complement strand
CGCCGGGCCGGCCGGCGCGGAGGAGACCATCCTGACCGCCGACCTGGACCTCGACGTGCTGATCGGTAAGCGGGCCATCCACGACTACGCCGGGCACTACAACCGCTCCGACCTGCTCAGTCTGGTCGTCCACCCGAGCGCCGAGCAGTTGTTCCAGGCGCCGTGGCAGGCGATCGCGGGGTCGGCCCCGCGCGGTGAGGACAGCGAGCACCACGCCGCCGAACCAGCTCGGGACTAGACAGAGAAGCCTCCTGGCCCGGTCGTGCCCCGCGCCGACCGGGCCAGGACCATTTCGTCGGGCAGCGGCGGACGGTTCGCATCCGGACTCATTCCGCCGCCAGGCCGAGCAGGTGGGGTTGCAGGATGGTGACCTGTCGCCGGCCGGTGCTGATGATCCGCTCGTCGCGCAGGTCGCGTAGCGCCCGGACCACCGCCTCCCGTGATCCGGCAACCATGCCGGCCAGGTCCTCCTGACTGAACTGGAGCGTGATCGCGACCCCGCTCTCGCCGAGCCGGCCGTGTTCGGCGGCCAGTTCGGTCAGTGTGGTGGCCACCCGTTCGGCGACGGTCGTGTCGCTGTACTCGACACGCCGACGGTTGGCGGTCCGAAGTCGACCGATGACAACCTTGAGCAGCGCATGGGCGATGGCGGGTTGGTTCCGCAGCGCGGTGTTGAAGCTCTCCGTAGGTATCCGGATCACGGTCACCGGGTCGATGGCGACCACGGTGGCCGAACGTGGACAACCGTCGATGGCCGACAGTTCGCCGATCACGTCTCCGGGCACCCGGATGGCCAGGATCCGCTGGCACCCGTTCGATCCCGTGGCCAACACCTTCACGCGGCCGCGGAGCAGCACGAACGCTGATCCCGCCGGCGCGCCCTCGTGCAGGATCTCCGTACCACGCGGGTGATTGATGCGCCTTCCCGAGCTCGCCAGCATGGTGCGCTCGGACTCGTCCAACAGATCCCACAGGCGATGGTTTGCCGGGTGCGTGGGCATGATGGCGGCCTCCGCTCACTGCTGGGTCCGCTTATTGTGCCGTGCCGATCAGGTGAGATCACTGCTTGTGGGTCAGGTGACGCAGACGGGATGAGCCGTCGTTTGCCACCGTCGTCGCGGACAGGTCGTCGGCATCAACGAGTGCGGTGAATGGCACCGGCCGTCGGCGAATTCCTGTGCCGCGAGGAGTGCCATGCTCAAGGCGACCCCCACATACCGGACGATGCTCGCCGTCGACATCGAGCGGTCCGCCGGGCGCGGTGACGTCGCCCTGCTGGGTAACCGTGATGTCCTGTTCACCGCGCTGCGCGAGTCATGTGCCGAAAGCGGCGTCGACTGGGACGGGTGCCATCACGACGACATCGGCGACGGGATGCGGCTGATCGCCGGGCCGGAGGTTTCCAAGACCCGGTTCGTCCACCCGTTGATGTACAGCCTGGCGGCGCGGCTCCGCGCCCACAACCGCACCGCCGGAAAGTTGACCACGATCCGGGTTCGGGCCGCGCTGCACGCCGGGGACGTGCACCTGAGCGACGGAGGGTTCGCCGGTGGGTCCCTGGAGGAGCTGGCCCGGCTGCTGGACGCGCCTCCCCTGCGGAAGTCGCTCAACGACACTCCCAGCTCGGTGACCGTGGCGCTGATCGTGTCTGACCACTTTCATGACGCAGTGGTGCGGCACGGGTACGTCGGCATCGACCCCGAGTCTTATAAGAAGGTGAGTTTCACCGTGAAGCGGACCGACCTGACGGCCTGGCTGCACCTCCCCGACGGCGGGCTGGTTCATGCCGCCGTCGGCGCCGACGATGGCCAGGAGTCGACCACAGCACCACCCACAGCGCCATCCGTGGCGCCCCCCCGACACGCCGACGACGGCGGTACCCGGGGGATGGTCATCCACGCGACGAACGTGGTCACGGGCGGGCAGGTCACAGACATGATCGGTCAGCGGATCGACCACATCACAGGCAATGTCTACGCCGGGGCGCCGACCTTGTCGGCCGACGGACTGCACGCCCAGATCGCCGAGATACGTCGCCTGTTGGTTGACCTGCACCGCGACGGTCGACTCGACGAGGACACCTTCGCCGAGGCCCGGACCGAACTCCGACGCGCCGAGGAGTACGCGGCCTCTCCCGACCGGGAGAGCCGGAACAAGCTCGTGTTGGCGATGAGGAAGTTGAAGGGTCTGGTCGAGGAGGTCGCGGATCTGGCGGCCAAGGTGGCCGCGGTGATTTCCGCCGCGCGGGGTGCGTGATGACCGGCGACGACACCTACGGGGCCGGCGGGGAGGGGTCGATCCAGGGCACCAACGTCGCCAGCGGTAATGCCCACGTCGACACCCAGGCTGGTTACATCGTCAACTACACCATTGTTCACGCTGACTACCAGAACACCTACCTGAACCAGGACAACAGTCCAAAGGAGACGCTGCGGGTCGCCCTGAACCGGCTGGACGGTGGCAGTCCCCAGCACGCCGAGGAACTGTTCGAGAGTGCACTCGCGCGGGAGCCCAGCCTGTTCTGTCCGGACGTCGCGTACCACCAGGTTCTGGCCATGCTGAGTGGTCGGTCGCTGCAGGATCTGGAGGACGAGAGATTCGAGGCACTCCTGTCCTGTTTCGACCGGGCAAGGGAACAGGTCCGGGACCAGTGGCGTGATGCCCTGGACGTGGTGGAGGAGTTCCTGGCCTGCCGCGTCGCCCAGGAGGAGCACGATGGTCGTCAGATCGACACGGTCCGCCTTGACCGCGCGTCGGCCTGTTTGGCACGGCTTCCCGGCGCGCGTCAGGAGGAGATAAGTCGCCACCTGCGCACGCTGCTCGCCGGCGCCCGCGAGGACCGGACGGACGCCATCCTGCGGGCCCAGGTCATCGAGCATCGGATGGGCCGGGATCGGAAGCACCGGGTTCGGAAGTTCTTCGAGCCGGTCCCGGCGGCACCGAGGATGCGGGTTATCACCCGGCCACCGTGCGACCGGGAGGTCGTGCTGTCGATTGTCGGAGCGGCGCTGGGCGTCTTCGGCACCGCGCTGGCTCTGGTCACGATGGGAAGGGAGAGCCTGCCCTGGACCGCGGCCGTGGTGGTCCTGTGCGGAGGCGGTGGCGCCGTACTGGTGCGGTACGGCCGTGAGCACCTGTACCTGTCCCGGCGCCGCGCCGCCAGGCTACGGGCGATCAGCGAGGTGGACCCGGCCCGGCGGAGCGAGGTACGGATCGGCTCTGGTTCGGAGAGGTTCGCGACCAGGATCGACGAGTTTGTCAGAGGGTGGTTCGTCACCCACCCTCCGCTGAAGAAGGAGTCGCCGCGCCAGTTTGCCGTCCAGACCGCCGGCCTGCGGACCGCGTTGCGCGACGATCTGATCCTGCTCTACGACGATCCGGCCGCCCCGCGGGTCGAGGCCGACCAGGTGCTCTGGTTGATCCAGTGGCATGCCGAACGGATCGCCCGGGCCTGGGAGGACACCTCGCTGTATGCGTTCCACGATCTGCGCAGCCTGGGAGGCACGGTGTCGCGACTGGTCGCCGCGTTGGCCGCGCTGTCGGCGGGTTGCCTGCTGGGGGTGATCGTCATGGGCAGGGCCGACATCCTTACCGGCCTGGCGGCAACCGTGCTGGTCGGCGTGGGCGGTCGGTTGGCGGTCACCAACGGCATGACCGTCTACTGCGCACAGCGCGGGTACGAGGACGACACGGTGGAGAACGAGGAGTTGTTCCGGGAGGAGAAGAAGGGGTACGAACGGCGTCGGGCGGAACTGTCCGACCGTCCCGGGGACGCCCAGATGGCCCGGTGGCTGGATTGGGACAAGGTTCACTTGCGCGCCCGGGCGATGCAGAAGTACCGGTTGACCAACCGCGATGTCCTCGCCCACTTCGTCCTGGTCGAAGGACTCCCTGACGTTCCCCGGGCGCGGATGGCCCACGGTCTGACCAGGTACCTCGCCTACACGACGCGGGTGTTCCTACTCACCGACCACGGTGTCCGCGAACTGGAGGTGCGGCTGGACTTCGACTCGGGTGCGGAGAACGACGAACGTCGGGTCACCTTCCCGTACGGCGCGATTTCCTCGGCCCGGATCGGCGAGCGAACCGTGCACCGGCGGGGCCGCCGGCAGGTCGCCGAGCCGGAGGGCGGCGGACCGAACACCGGCCAGCCGAGGCCCGTGCTGGGCCAAGCCCTGACACTCACCCTGGTCAGCGGTGAGGAGATCACCATCCACGCCAACCACGACGCACACCTGGCCACAGAGCACAGGCAGGACGCCGACGCGCTCGAACAGTTGGTGGAGGACACCGCCAGCGTGGTCGACGGGATTCACCTCCTGGAGTCGGTCGCCGCCGACGGACACCGATGGATCCGACGCGAACGGAACCGGCGTCGCAGCCGGTGACCGGGGCGTTTGGTGGGTGGGGGTGATCGTCAGTCAAGGCGGGCGGTGCGGAGGCGGTCCAGGGCGGTGCCGTCGGCCAGCTCGGCTCTGGCCTCCGGATGGGCGTGGTAGAAGCGCAGCGCGTGGTAGGCCAGTGCCGGATCGACCGACAGGTACGCCGCCTTGACCACCATGTGCGGGGCGAGTCGGAACTCGTCCTGCTTCCACAGCCGTGATGTCCGGCGGAACCAGGATTCGCTGTTGTTGTAGACAACCATCGTTATCACCGGACTTTCTGGGGACTGTCCGGTGGAGACGGACACGACGGTGTGCCAGGGAAAGAAGCTGCGGAAGGCCCACGAGCGGTGGTAGACCCCGCCGAGGGTGAGCGCGAGAACGCCCCTGGACAGCTTCTTCCGCCCGATCCCCACCAGGAACCATGCCATGTACCCTGTCGCGGCCGACAGGCCAACCAGCGGCACCAGCACGTCGACGTGTGCGCCCTCCATGGCGAGGTCCACCCAGAAGGCGACCGCGAGTGGCGCGATGACCAGCAGGATCGAGACCGGTACCAGCACGGCCGCGACGCCCAACGCCCGCGAGTAGGGGATCACCAGCGCCGGTTCGTTGACGTCATCGACAAGTCCATGCCGCAGCGCCGAGGTGCCGGGCCGCCGGCCACGCAGCCGGGTCAGCGACCCCACCGCGGTCACCGTGACGAACAGTGGGCTGCCCAGGAGCAGGAATGCTCCGGTATCGGTGTCTGATGCGGTGAGAGCCCCAATTCCCACAGCAATGTCGAATAGTGCGGAACCCGCTACCGCGATCATCAGGAGTACGGACTTGGGTCGTATTGGACGTGGCCAGCCATCAGGCCATGGCAGCAGGTCTCGTTGCCTGGCTTCGATCCAGCCTGCCTGTCTGTCCATCGGAACTCCAGTCGGGGGTGGTGTCTAGAAGATCGAGTCCCACACTTTCTTGGCTTCGTGGCTAACAGCGTGTCCGACCGCGCCGATTCCGTCTTCGATCTTGTTCTTGACACCTTGGGGGAGATAGTGATCATAGGCGTAGTCAAGGCCGACGCCCACAAAGGTACCGGCGGCGAGACCCGCCAGGGCGCCCGCGCCGATTGGTCCCGC
>DATCXL010000747.1:0-2105 GCA_036565825.1 Mycobacteriales bacterium | reverse complement strand
CCCGCACCCGCCGGCTCCTGCGGGCTCTGCTGCCCGGCTGTCGGACCCTCACCGTCCGGACCGGTGGCTCGTGGTACGGATCCAGCCGATCCCGGTACGTAGTGCGCCTGCGGTTGCCGGATCGGCAATCCGGCGCGGGTGGTTCCGGACACCCTGGGTTTGGCGATCTGTTCCGCGGCACGCCAGCCTTCGTCAGCGACCGACTCCCACGACCGTCTTGCCGCCGGCTGCCTGTCCGCTCCCGCTGCGGCCGGACGGGTCCGGCGGCGGAACCACTCCGACTCGACCTGCGCATAGATCGGCAGGTACTCGTCAGCCTTCTCCGGCGTGGGTTCCGGACGGTCCGTGGTGGACCCGCGGGGGGCAGAACCGGGCGCCGACGCCGGCCTGGCAGGCTCGGCCGGATCGGCCGGTTCGACCGGTCTGGTCTGCCTGCGGGGTAGGGGCAGAGGTGGCGGCCCCGACGGGGGGCCTGACAGGTCCGGCTGGGCCAACAGGTCTGGCCGTCCCGGCAGATCAGTCGGCGCCGGCAGGTCCCGCTGACCCTGCAGGCTCTGCGATCCCACCGACCCCACCGATCCCGGCGGGCTGGGCAGGCTGGGCGGGAACAGTTGGGTCTGCGGGGTGTCCGGCGGGAACAGCTGGGTCTGGGAGGTGTCCGGCGGGAACAGATCTGGATGCTGGTCCTCGCGGTTCACCGCATCCCGGCGGGGTAGGCCGGCCGCGGTCAGACCCTGCCCGTCCGGATCTGGGAGTTCCCGGCCGTCAGCCTCTTGAGGTGTCGGCCGGCCGCCGCCCGACAGGACGTTGTCCAGGTCCATCCCGAAGTCGAACTCGGGCAGTTCCGGTACCGGTGCGGCCATGTCGGCACGATCACCGTCGGGATCCGGACCGACGGATCCCCCGCCCGATGGCGGGCCAGCGGGCATTCGGAACGTACCGGTGGTCGACGAGCCACCATCGCGCCGTGGCAGGCCCACATGGCCTCCCTGGCCGTCGCCCGGTTGGCCAGGCCCCCTGGTCGGCAGCACCGCTTCGTCGTTCCGACCGTCCGGCAACCCACGCAACGCGTGCGGCCCGTCATGGTCGTCCTCCGGCCGGGACAACGGCCTGGGCCGGGTGCGGGTGCGCTCCACGATGATCGGCCTGGTCTCGTGGTCACCCAGGTCGGCCAGCTCGGTGATCGCCGGCGCGCCCGCGGTGACCGGCACCGGGCCCTCACCCGCCCGGGACCTCAGGTAGGTGTCCATCTCGTCCGGCCCGTCGGCACGGCCTGTCACGATCCCACCCGGCAGGTGGATCTGGGCCAGCACCCCGCCGTTGGCCGCATGCCGTAGATGCACGCCGATGGAGTGCCGTGCGGCCAACTTTCCGACCACGTACAGGCCCATCATCCGGGACAGACCAACGTCGATCTCCGCGGCCGTGGCCAGTCGCTCGTTCGCGGTGGCGAGTTCGTCCGCGGACATGCCGATGCCGCGGTCCTCTATCTCGACCATCAGACCCGCGTCACCGCTGAGCGACCGACCGCTGACCACGACCTGGGTCTCCGGCGAGGAGAACTCCAGCGCGTTCTCCAGCATCTCGGCGACCAGGTGCACCACGTCACCCACGGCCCGACCGTCGATCTCCCGGGTGGTCACGTATGTCTGCGCGACCCGCGGGTACTGCTCCACCTCGGCAGCAGCCGCACGTAGCACGTCGATGAGGGCCACCGGGTGGTTCCATCGCCGCCCCGAGTCGGCACCAGCCAGCACCAGTAGGTTCTCCGCGTTACGCCGCATCCTGGTGGCGAGGTGGTCGAGTTGGAAGAGGTTGCCCAGCGAGTCGGTGTTCTCCTCGTTGACCTCGAGGTCGTCGATCAGCCGGAGTTGGCGCTCCACCAGACTCTGGGTCCGCCGGGACAGGTTGACGAACATGGTGCTGACATTCCTGCGTAGCACGGCCTGCTCGACGGCGATCCGCACGGCCTCCCGGTGCACCACGTTGAACGCGGTGGCCACGTCGCCCACCTCGTCGGAGGAGGAGACCCTGATTGGTTCCACCTCGGCGTCCAGATCCCCGGCGGTTGTGCTGCGCAGCCGTTGCACCGACTGCGGCAGGCG
>DATCXL010000744.1:0-2105 GCA_036565825.1 Mycobacteriales bacterium | reverse complement strand
CCCGCACCCGGGGCTCGCCGTAGACGGTGGTGGTGGTGAACACGGGACCACACACCGCCGAGAAGGTCACCGTGTAGGGCACCCGCGTCGTTGTCGTGGTGGTGGCCGGCGAGCCAGCGGAGGTACCTGTCTCGTTGATCGACTGGGCCACCGTGGCGTGGACCGTCGCGCCGGCGGCCGGGTGGTAACGCAGCGCCGTGTGGGGCGCGGTGCCGGCGGACAGGACCGCGGACTCTGGATGGGGACCCGGCGTGGCGTTTCGGTTGCATGGCAGCGGGGACGGGGTGGTGTTGGCGACGGGCCGGGCGTCACCGGTCGAACATCCGGTCACGGCCAGCACCACGGCCGTGGTGATGACTGGAAGTGACCGCGAGATTCCAGGACGAAGGTCCGCCGAACACGGCCTAAGATGCATTCGACCGTCCTCGTCGTAGTGGGTCGGCACGAGTGATTCCGCCCACACTACCGGTGACGCAAACATCGCGTTGTGGTCAACCAGTAACAGAAAGTATCCTGTCTCTCTTCACTAGGTGATCATGAGGTCCAGCCGGGGCGGCCGGGTTCCGCGGTGCGTCCCCGACGGGAGTGTGCGGCATGCCGGGGCCTGGGGGCATCACTTCACGGCTTCGTCCAGCGGTGGGCCGCGCCGGGAAGGCGGTGCTGTAGATCATGCCCGAGAACGCATCCACCAAGGCCATGGCTGCGGCGGCGACGCCGCAGCCGGCAGGACGGGCGGCGTCGGCCGGAACCGCGGCCGGTGTCGCCACCGGAGCGGGTTCCCAACCGAACAGGCGCGGGAAGAAGGCCCCTGCCAGGAAGAAGACCGCCGACGGTGCCGAGGCGCCGACGAGAAGGCAACCAGCGAAGAAGGTCGCCAAGGTGACGAAGTCCCCCAACAAGGGCGTCCGGACACCGGCGAACCGGTCGTCCCGTACCTCTCCTCCGGTCCCAGCGGGCACGGACTGGAGCCCGGCCGAGTTGGCGGAGGTGCGCGCGGACCTGGAGCGTCAGGTCACCAACCTGCGCCAGGAGTACGACCGGGCGCTGGCAGACCTGAGCGATCTCCAGCAGACCGCGACCGACGGTGCCGGGGATGACCAGGCTGACGCGGGCAACAAGACGTTCGAGCGTGAACAGGAGATGTCCATCGCGCAGAACCGGTTGGACCTGCTCACCCAGATGGAGCGTGCGATCGACCGTATCAACGCCGGTACCTACGGTCGGTGTGAGAACTGCGGGGAACCGATCGCCAAGGCGCGGTTGCAGGCCTTCCCGAGTGCGACCCTGTGTGTCTCGTGCAAGCAGCGTGAGGAGCGGCGCTGACCGGCCCACACCCCGATGGTCCCGACCCGGGCCAGAATGATCCCGTGTCCGAGACAGACTCCCCCCAGACCAACATCGACCATGTCGGTGACCACGACACCGGTGGCGCCGACGGTACGAGTAGCCCCGACAGCAGCAGCGGCCCCGACGACGCCGGCACGCCACACCGCCGGCGGATCGGGCTGCTCGCGCTGACCGCGCTGGTCGTGTTGACCGCGGACGTGGTGAGCAAGGTGCTGGTGGTCGCCATGCTGTCCGGCCGGCCACCGGTGAAGGTGCTCGGTGGCCTGGTCTACCTGACCGAGACCCGCAACACCGGCGCGGCCTTCTCCTTCGCCGAGGGCGCCACGCTGGTGTTCACCCTGATCGCGGTTGCGGTCGTGGTGGTGATCCTGCGCACCGCGCCGCGCCTCCGTTCGGTTCCCTGGGCGATCTGCCTGGGGCTGATCCTGGGTGGGGCCGCCGGCAACCTGGTGGACCGGTTGGCCCGTTCGCCCGGGCCACTGCGGGGTGCCGTCGTTGACTGGATCAGCGTGCTGGACCCGCATGGTTCGGTATGGCCGATCTTCAACGTGGCCGACTCGGCCATCGTGTGCGGCGGCGTGTTGGCGATCGTGCTGGCGACGCTGGGCATCGAACTCGACGGGCGGCGCGGACGCGTTGGGGATGACGGTGACTCCCCCGATGTTGAGGCGACGGACGGCGACGCGACGGGCGGCGACGCGACGGGCGGCGACTCGGCCGGCGGCGACTCGGCCGGCGGCGGGTCGGCTGACTCGGCC
>DATCXL010000743.1:0-3779 GCA_036565825.1 Mycobacteriales bacterium | reverse complement strand
GACTCGGTGCGCGACAGCGGACAGGTGCCGCCCGAGCGGATGGGAGACGTGGTCGGGCGGATCTCCTTCTTCGTCAACGCCGGAATCCGGTTCGTCGAAGAGATGTGCAAGATGCGGGCGTTCGTCGCGTTGTGGGACGAGATAACCCGGGACCGGTATGGAGTGACCGACGCCAGGCAGCGGCGCTTCCGCTACGGCGTACAGGTCAACTCGCTCGGGCTCACCGAGGCGCAGCCGGAGAACAACGTTCAGCGCATCGTGCTGGAGATGCTCGGGGTGACCCTGTCCCGCGACGCCAGGGCACGGGCGGTCCAGTTGCCGGCGTGGAACGAGGCGCTCGGGCTGCCCCGGCCGTGGGACCAGCAGTGGTCCCTGCGGGTACAGCAGGTGCTCGCCCACGAGACCGACCTGCTCGACTACGACGACCTGTTCACCGGCTCGGTCGTGGTTGAGTCCAAGGTGGACGAACTGGTGACGGCCGCTCGTCGGGAGATCGACCGGGTGATGGGCATGGGTGGTGCGGTGGCCGCGGTGGAGAACGGTTACCTGAAGTCCGCACTGGTCGCCTCCCTGGCCGAACGCCGCGGCCGGGTCGAGTCCGGTGCCGACACCGTGGTGGGGGTGAACCGGTTCACCGACACCGAACCGAATCCGCTGCTGGCCGATGTGGACAGTGCCGTGCAGATGGTGGATCCGGCGGTGGAGCGGGCGGCGGTGGACTCGGTGCGCCGATGGCGTGCCGACCGCGACCAACACCGGGTGGAGGTCGCGCTGGGTGAGTTGCGAGGCGTCGCCGGGACGACCGCCAACCTGATGGACGCGACCCTGCGGTGCGCCCGGGCCGGGGTCACCACCGGGGAGTGGACCGGCGTGCTACGAGAGGTGTTCGGTGAGTACCGCGCACCCACCGGGGTGTCCGGAGTGGCCGCCGGGGTGGGGCTCGCGGGTGGGGCGTTGGACCAGGTGCGTGACCGGGTGCGGCGCACCGGAGCCGAAATCGGCGGCAGGTTGCGCATGCTGGTCGGCAAGCCGGGCCTGGACGGACATTCCAACGGTGCTGAGCAGATCGCGGTGCGAGCCCGTGACGCCGGGTTCGAGGTGATCTACCAGGGCATCCGGCTAACCCCCGAGCAGATCGTGGCCGCCGCCGTGGCTGAGGACGTGCACGTGGTCGGGCTGTCGGTGCTGTCCGGTTCACATCTGTCGGTGGTGCCGTCGGTGCTGGACGGTCTGCGCGCTGCCGGGTGCGACGATGTGCCGGTGGTGGTGGGCGGGATCGTGCCACCGGCCGACGCCGAACTGCTGCGGGACAAGGGTGTGGCCCGGGTGTTCACGCCCAGGGACTACGAACTGACGACGATCATCGACGAGATCGTGACCGTGATCCGGCAGTCCCGCGGCCTGCCCGGGTAGTCAGTTCTCCGTGGGCTCGGCGGGCTCGAAGCGCTCGACGAGGGCGCGCAGCGCGGCGATCTCGGCGGTCAGGGCTCTGCGACCGGCCCGGCTCAGCCGTACCCACGTTCTCGGCCGTCGACCCTGGTATCCCTTCTCGACGATGACCAGCCCGGCATCCTCCAGTGCGCCGATGTGCCGGGACAGGTTGCCCGCGGTCAGGCCGAGCGTCTCGCGCAGGAAACCGAACTCGACCCGGTCGGCCTCGCTGGCGACCACCAGGATGCCCAGTCGGTGTCGCTGGTGGACCAGATCGTCGATGGATCCGGTGGGGTGCGTGCCGGTCTCGGTCACGCCCGGGTTCTCCTTGTGCGCAGTAGTCCGATCGTGCCGCCGGTCAGCAGGACCAGGGCGGCCAGCACCTCGCCCGGCACCAGGTTGTACCTGCCGGTGTTCCAACCCAGCCGGTACAGGAGGTTGCTGAGGTCGTACGTGTTGGTCACCACTGCGGCGGCGACGTAGGTGAGCACGATGGCGGTGAACATCCGGCTACGTTCCTGTACGACCAACACCAGCAGGCCGGCCGCGATGATCAGGTATGCGCCGCGTCCTCGGATCTGCACCAGCCACAGGTACGGTACGGCCACCACCGCGTAGCCGAGCAGGGTGGCCATTCCCACGACGAGGTAGGTGGTACTCCGGATCGCCACTCCGACCCGACGGGCGTGCCGGCGGTACCAGAGGAACGTGGCGAGGTAGCCGCCGACGAGCGCGCCCAGCCAGTATCCGGCCAGGGCGGTCGGGTGCGGCGCGACCTGGCCGCCCAGGGCCGTGAACGGTCCCAACATCCGTAATGCCAACTCGTTGAAGGGGGGGCACCCCTCCGGGGGACACGGCGGGTGGGTGAGGGGCTGGACGTAGAACGGGATCGACCCGACGGTGAGCAGCCCGAACAGGATGAGGGGGAACCAGTACGCGTGCCGGGCCGAGCGGGTCCGTTCGCGTAGCGAGGCCAGTTCGTCGAGCAGTTCCGCCGGGGTGTCCGTGGTCATCGGTTCCTCGGTTCCTGGCTGGTCGGCTCCTTTTTGTCGCCAACAGCTTTGCATAACAAAGCTGTCTG
Organism: Mycobacteriales bacterium; assembly: GCA_036565825.1. Lineage (GTDB taxonomy): Bacteria > Actinomycetota > Actinomycetes > Mycobacteriales > DASULA01 > DASULA01. The sequence continues at coordinate 1,267 of DATCXL010000743.1, read as the reverse complement.
CGGAAGTGGGTGCCGGGCGTAAACTGATGGATATGGGATACGACAACGTGCTGGTGGAGCGCGACGGGCTGTTCACGACGATCACCATGAACCGGCCGGAGCGCCGCAACGCACTGTCCCTGGCGCACATCGAGGACCTGCTCGCCGCGTTCAAGGAGGTCGGTGCGACCGACGCGCGCGGTGTGGTGCTGACCGGTGCCGGGCCGGTGTTCTCCTCCGGGCATGACTTTGTCGACGTGTACCAGGCGAACCTGCCAGAGACCCGCCGGCTGCTGTGGACCTGCACCGAGCTGATGCAGACGATCCAGTCGGTGCCGCAGGTGGTCGTGGCCCGGGTACACGGGCTGGCCACCGCGGCCGGCTGCCAGTTGGTGGCGACCTGCGACCTGGCGGTGGCCGGTGAGTCGGCCAGTTTCGCCACCCCCGGCGGCAAGGGCGGCTGGTTCTGCCACACCCCGCTGGTTGCCATCGCCCGCAACATCGGGCGCAAGCGGGCGATGGAGATGGCGCTGACCGGTGACCGGGTCGACGCACGCACGGCCTGCGAGTGGGGTCTGGTCAACTACGTGGTGCCCGACGAGGAACTGGACAAGGCAACGCGCCAACTGCTCGAACGGACCTCCCACGGCAGCCCGGCGGCCAAGGCGCTGGGCAAGCAGGCGCTGTACGCACAGTTCGACCGGCCCGAGCATGACGCGTACACCTACGCGGTCGAGGTGATGGCCGCGGCCAGCCAGACGCCCTACGCCCGGGAGGGCATGAACGCCTTCATGGAGAAGCGCCGCCCGGTCTGGCCCGCCTGACCTTCGTATCGATCTTGGTGTCGTTGCGGTCGTCGGGGGCAGCGAGGCGTCACCTGTTCGATTTGGCGTGGGTTCCCCGCCATTCCCCCAGCGACGGTCCGCATGATCGATTCGGCATCGCGATATCCACTGTGATATCGCGATGCCGGATACATCCGCTGTTCGGGTGCTGTCCTACGTCAGTGAATTCGCATGCATGAATTTCATGACGAAGGATTGCCATACCGTCACATGGTGTAGTTATGTGGGCGGTGGGCCGTCCCCTGGCGGTGCCGGTGACCGAGGAGGGGGCGGCGGATGTGCGGGATCAGCGGCTGGGTCGGTTACGGACGGGACTTCGAGCGGGATCAGGAGCCACAACGCGAGATCGCCCGGGCCATGGCCGAGACCATGAGCTGCCGGGGTCCCGACGCCGGTGGTCTGTGGCTGGGCCCGCACGCGGCACTGGGCCATCGGCGGCTCGC
>DATCXL010000739.1:0-4756 GCA_036565825.1 Mycobacteriales bacterium | reverse complement strand
GCGGCCTGCTTCGCCGCATCATCACCGCCGCCATCCGTGCCGCCGGACCGGTCCCGGTCACCGTGAAGATACGCACCGGAATCGACGACGAACACCTCACCCACCTCGACGCCGGACGGATCGCCCAGGACGAGGGAGCCGCCGCAGTCACCCTGCACGCCCGCACCGCGGCCCAGCACTACTCCGGCACCGCCGACTGGAACAGGATCGGTGAACTCGCCGCCACCCTGGACATACCCGTACTGGGCAACGGTGACATCTGGGAGGCAACTGACGCACTGCGCATGATGCGCCACACCGACTGCGCCGGAGTCGTCGTCGGACGGGGCTGCCTGGGCCGGCCCTGGCTGTTCGCCGACCTGTCCGCCGCGTTCGACGGGCACCCGCCGCACCCACAGCCCCGCCTCGGCCAGGTCGCCGCGGTGATGCGCCAGCACGCAACCCTGCTGGCCGCATGGATGGGGGAGGACCGCGGTATCCGCGACTTCCGCAAACACACCGCCTGGTACACCAAGGGCTTCGCTCTGGGCGGAGACACCCGCCGGCGCCTCGGTCAGATCAGTACCCTCGCCGAACTGGACGACCTACTGGCCGACCTCGACGCCGACCAACCCTTTCCCCCCGCCACGGTCGGCACACCCAGAGGACGAACGACGGGCTCACCACGCCGCGTCGCACTACCCGACAACTGGCTCGCCGACGACAACGACCGCGACCTGCCCGTCGAGGCGGCGGTGGCCGTCTCCGGCGGTTGACCACCCACCGGACAACAAAAGGCCGCCCCCGCAAAGGGGGCGGCCACAGCACCACACCGACCTACCGGACCCGGAAGCACCAACGGCCCACCGGGTCGAACCGGCAAGGATCAGGCCGACTTGGAACGCCGTCCGCGCAGCAACTCCAGCCGCTCGGCCAGCACCTCCTCCAGATCGGAGACGGTCCGCCGCTCCATCAACATGTCCCAGTGGGTCCTGGCCGGCTTGACCTTCTTCGGCTCCGGATCGGCCCCGTCCAACAACTTCGCCGTCTTACCGTCAGACCGGCACTCCCAGACCAACGGGATGTCCGCCTCGTTGGAGAACGGGACGGTGAACGTGTGGCCCCCGGGGCAGCGGTACTCAGCCGTCTTCCGAGGCGCGAGTTCAGTGTTACGTTCCGTCTCGTAGCTGATCGCTCCGAGACGGCTACCACGCAGTGTGCGCTCGGCCATGTTGTGCTACCTCCCCCGGGCGTGATTGCTTGCCTGGCTGGCTAACGACCGTAACGAGTCGAAGATTCCCGCCACCCCCCGTCGGGCGGGTCGCGCCCATCGTCGACCACACCACACAGGAGATGACGCCCGTGCGCGACACCCGGTTGCTTCCCGCACTGACATCCCGACGGTCTGCACGAGCGCTCGCGCTCGCCACCGGACTGTTCCGCAGCGCAGCGGGACCCGCTCTGCTCGCCCGACCCGAAACCCTGGCACGGCTGCTCGGTGTGGACAGCATCACAGCACGCCGCACCGAATGGATCACCCGACTGCTCGCCGGCCGGGAGACCGCGCTGGGCCTGGGCACTCTACACGCCGCCCTCACCGGCCGCCCGGTACGCCCCTGGCTACTCGCCCAGGCCGCCAGCGACGCCACCGACGCGGCCGCCCTGCTGCTGGCCGTGCGCTCCGGCCAGGTCTCCACCGCACGCGCGCTGGCGGTCACCGCCTTCGCCTCGGCAGGCACACTCGGTGAACTGCTCGCCAGCCTGGAACGGCCCCGGCCCACCGGCTGAACAGCCAACCAGCCCCGGTGGTCACCCAGACGCGGAGCGCGAGCAACACTCATGGGCTTCCTTTCGTCCAGCATCTTCTGGACTGAGGTGCACCGGTAACTACCTGATACCCGCCGATCCGGGCCTCATACCACCGGCACACACCGTGACACGGCACCCTCACCGGCCCGGTGGACAGGGGGAGTGGGGTCGCCCGAGCCAGGGCCCTGGTCCTGTTCCAGCACCAACTGCCCCGGCGCCGGCCGCACCGGTCCCAGATCACCGGACCGGTAATGCCGTCGACACAACACCTGGTACCTGACCTCCGCGTCCGGTCCGGTGTCGGCGACGACCACCGTGTCGCCATCCCGCACCAGCCGCCCGTCATGCACCCGCGCGTTGAGCCGTCCGGCTCGGCCGCACCAACACAGCACCTCCACCTGCACCGCGGTGATCTCGTCGGCCAACTCGAACAACCGACACGAACCCGCGAACAACCTGCCGCGAAAGTCGGTAGCCAGACCGAACGCGTACACGTCAACGCCCGATCGATCCACCAGGTCCGCCAACTGCTCCACATGCACCGGGGTGAGGAACTGTGCCTCGTCAACGACCAGGTAGTCCACCCGTACCCCGCGTGCCCAGTGCTCACGCACCAGCGCACCCAGGTCCAGCGCGTCAGTGACCTCGACGGCCGACCGGGACATGCCCAACCGGGTACTGATGGCCGCGCGGGTTGACCGATCATGCCTGGTCAGCAGCAGACCACAACGCCCCTGCCGGGAGTGGTTGTGGTCAATCTGCAACGCCAGAGTGGACTTGCCACAGTCCATCGGCCCATAGAAGAAAGTGAGTCGAGCCGGCACCGGCAGCTCGCGTCTGCTGTCTGCTGCCGGCACCGTGGTCAACGCACTGGTCGGATCAGTCACGGCGACAGGCTAGATGGTTGACCCAGGCCCTCGCCGGGGCGGAGTCCCGGCTCCCGGGTCCTGCCCGTGAGGGGCGTGGTGCCGTGTTGTCTTCTGTTGAGGGGGAGCTTCGCTCCACCTAACGCCCCCTCAACCCCCTGGGCCCGCGGGGACGATCGGCAGACAGCCTGGAATCGACCGTCTGGTGCGGCGGCAACCGACATCCGCGACGCCCGGCGGGCGCCGCGGGCCGGTGTGCGCTAGAAGCGCTGCTCGTCGAGAACCTCGGCCAACACCACCGCGGAATTGTGTTCCTCGTCCCGAGCGCTGTACAGCAGGGTCACCTCGCTCTGGCCGGCTTCCTGCCTGAGCTTCTGCAGCGCCGCCCCCGCAGGTCCACCCTCCAACTCGGCCCGATACCGCTTCCGGAACTCCTCCCAGCGGCTCGGGTCATGCCCGAACCACATCCGTAGCTCGGCGCTGGGCGCCACGTCCTTGAGCCAGGTGGCATCGGTCAGTTCCTCCTTACGGACACCGCGCGGCCACAGCCGCTCAACCAGAAACAGCCGGCCGCGCCGCCGGCCCGGGTCGTCATACACCCGCACCACGTGGACGTTCACGACCCCGAAAGTACCCATGAAGCCCATCTAACTCTCACGCGCACGCCAGGCCGAACGGGTGAATCCCAAAACAGACCCGGGCGGGCGACTACCGCACACGCCGACCCCACCACAACCAGCGACCAATCAGACACGGTCGGCGTTACCTCGCCTGGGGGTCTCCAGCCTGCGCGACCCGGCTCACACCCGTACCGGCGCGGTGTTGCCCGCCGCGGCGATCGCCCGGCGTATCGGCACAAAAGCCAACAACACAAACCCCACTACAAAGAACACCACCAACGAGGCCAACGCACTGCGGTAACTACCGGTGTTCTGGAACGCCAGCCCGAACAGCAGCGGCCCCAGCCAACTCGTACCACTGTTACTGACCTCGTACAGGCCGAAGTACTCCGCCTCCTCGCCGGCCGGAACAAGGTGGCTGAACAACGACCGGGACAACGCCTGACTGCCCCCCAACACCACTGCGATCAACATTGCGACAGCGAAGAACTCCACCGGGTCACCGACCCGCATGCCATAGGCGAGTAGGACAACCAACATCCACCCCACCAGACTGCCCAGCACCACCCGCTTCGCCCCGAACCGGCCGGCCAGCCGACCCAACAGCAACGCCCCACCGAACGCCACAAACTGCACCAACAGGATCGCCGAGAGCAGCGTCGACTCGCCCAGGTGCAACTCCTTGTCCCCGTACTGCGCGGCGACCGTGGTCACCGTCTGGATCCCGTCGTTGTAGACCAGAAACGCCACCAGGAAGAACAGTGTCAACGGAAACGCCCGAAGCCGCCCGAACGTCCGGCGCAACTGCCGGAACCCGGCCCTCATCACCGACTCCTCGGGCCGGGCCACCGGCCGCACCACGCCACCCAGCGGGCCACGCAACGCCACCAGCGGCACCAGCGCGAACAGCGCCCACCACACCCCTGCCGACATCAACGACAATCTGGCGACCACCGCACGGTCGGAGATGAGAAAGGTGAACCCGAAGTTCACCGCAAGCAGAATCCCCCCACCCAGATAACTGAACGCCCACCCGTACGACGAGATCCCGTCGCGTTCCTCCGGACCGGCCAGGTCACACAACATCGAGTGGTACACAACGATCGCACAGCTGTAGGCCAGGAACGCCACGAAGTACAGCAGCGCCCCCAACTGCCAGTTCCCGCCCCGGACAAACCACATCAGCACGCAGGCCACCGCACCGGCATAACCAAACCCCAGCAGCAACTCCCGCTTGCGACCGGTCCGGTCGGCCAGCGCCCCGGTCACCGGCATCAACACCACCAGCAAAGCGGTGGAGAAACTCACCAGATAGACGAACAACGAGCCTGGCGCGATCGGGATCCCCAACACGTGCACACGCCCGCCGGCGCCACCGGCGGCCGTCTCGGCCACCGAGGTCAGGTACCGGCTCATGAACACCGTGGTGACCGTGGTCGGGAAGGTGTGGCTCGCCCACGCGTACCAGTACCAGCCCTGCCG
>DATCXL010000735.1:0-3333 GCA_036565825.1 Mycobacteriales bacterium | reverse complement strand
AACGGCGGTGGCGCCCCATCGGGCACCGGCCAGCGCGCCGGCGATGGCCGCTACGGTGTCGGTGTCGTTGCCCGCGCGCACGGCGGCGGCCAGTGCCCCGGGCAGTTGCCTTTCGGACGGTTCGGAGGTCGCGGTGCGCACGATCGCCGACCAGGCCGCCTGTAGCGCGGGGACGACGAACCCGTTGGGGCAGAACCGCTCGGGTGGGTTGTGTTCGGCCTCGTCGAGCCGCTCCGCCCACGCGTCCCGGCTCCCGGCGGGCAACAGCGCCAACCCCTCCCGGATGCCGTCGAGGTTCGCGTCGAGCACCGCCCGGCGGATCGCCGCGCACCACAGCACGCACGCGTCACCGGCGAGGTCGTCGTGGTGGGTGAGCCGGCTGACCTGCCTGGCCGCCTCGGCCATCGCCTCGGGTTGGTGTAGGTAGCCAAGCGCCACCGGTGCGGTCCGCATCAGCGACCCGTTTCCCGCGGTACGGCCGGTCCGTTGGTGCAGGTCGGTGGACGCCTCGCGCAACGCGAGCGACGGATGCGGCCCGCCGGCGCGGCTCCCCGCGATGAGCACGCCGCGGGTCTGCACACCCACATCGGTGGCGCCGCCCTGGAACCAGTCGAGGAAGTTGGTCGCGACCGCGTCGAGCGCGGCGGTGTCGCACAGGTCCGCGCCGGTGGCGGTGACCCTGGCGATGCACACGGCCATCTGGGTGTCGTCGCTGTACTCGCCGGGTGCGTAGGGCCCCAGGCCGCCACCGAGCATCCGTGGTTCGACGTCGGCCGGTAACCGGGCCGCGAACTCGTAGGGCACACCCAGTGCGTCCCCGCAGGCGGCGGCCAGCATGGTCCCCGCCACCCGGTCGGCCTGCGCCTCGTTCAGCCCGGCCGCACCCGGCTCTTCTCCGAGGTCTGGTGACCGGTCAGTGGCAGACATCTGCTACCTCCTTGCACACCCGTGCTCGCCCCCATGTGGAGTTGTCCGGTGTGGACGCCGCCGGCCCGCGGTGGCCCGGCTGTCATGACCTTCCCATGTCGGTGGGTCGGTCGGGCGTGCCGTTTCCGGGTGACTCGGCATGCCGGATGCGCCACCGGTCGAGCATGGCCACCATCTCCTCGCGCAGGAACTCGAAGAACTCCGCCATCTCGGCCATCCGGTGGCCGGCCGGAGTGTCCTCGCCCAGTGTCGCGATGCCCTCGCGCAGGCTGGTCTCCCATCGGTACATCAACCGGTCGCGGCCCAGGGTCACCGCATACAGGACCTGTGGGTCCACCCGGAACACGTCCCGACGGGATCCGGGCTCACGCTCCCGGATGGCCAGGTCGAGTTGGGTCAGGTAGCGCACGGCGCCGGACACCGCGGCCGGACTGACCCGCAGCACCTCGGCCAGTTCGCTGGCGGTGAGCCGACCAGAGTCGGTCGAGACCAGGGCGGCGAAGACCCTGGCGGGCATGCGAGGGACGCCAGAGTCGGTCAGTACGGCGGCGAAGCGCTCGATGAACCTTCCGACCGGGTCGTCGTCTTCCTTCGGGGTGGGCGCACAAGTCACGGGCGCATCATCTCCGTCGTCCGGCGTGAGACCAAGTTCACGGAGTTTAGCAGCTTCACGAAGTTGTGAAATCTGTGTAGCGTGTGGGGCATGACAACCGCTATCTCGGTGTCCGGACTGGTCAAGATGTTCGGCCGGACCCGTGCCCTTGACGGACTCGACCTGAGCGTCGACACCGGCGAAGTGCACGGCTTCCTGGGCCCGAACGGCTCCGGGAAGTCCACCACCATCCGCATCCTGCTCGGTCTGCTGCGCGCCGACGCCGGCACCGTCCGACTGCTCGACGGCGACCCACGCCGGGACCTGGCCGCGCTGCACCGCCGGCTCGCCTACGTCCCCGGCGACGTGACGCTGTGGCCGACCCTGTCCGGCGGTGAGGTCATCGACCTGCTCGGTCGGCTGCGCGGCGGCCTGGATCCATACCGGCGGGCCGACCTGCTGGAGCGGTTCGAACTGGATCCGACCAAGAAGGGGCGGACCTATTCCAAGGGCAACCGCCAGAAGGTCGCCCTGGTCGCCGCGCTGGCCTCCGACGTGGAACTACTCCTGCTCGACGAACCGACCTCCGGGCTGGACCCACTGATGGAGTCGGTGTTCCAGGAGTGCATCGCGCAGGAACGGCGGGACGGACGAACCGTGCTGCTGTCCAGCCACGTCCTTGCCGAGGTCGAGGCGCTGTGCGACCGGGTGAGCATCATCCGCAACGGTCGGACCGTGCAGACCGGCACGCTGGCCGAGTTGCGTGACCTCAGTCGTACCTCGATCTCCGCCGAACTGGCCGGCGCGCCTGCCGAACTGGCCGACCTGCCAACCGGGTTGACCGACCTGCCCGGCGTGTACGGGGTGACCATGCGCGACAACCACCTGCGCTGCGAGGTTGACGCGGCCGGACTGGACGGGCTGCTCGCGGCACTGACCCGGGTCGGGGTACGCGGCCTGGTCAGCCGACCGCCCACGCTGGAGGAGCTGTTCCTGCGTAACTACCACCAGGACGAGCGGCCCGCCGCCGACCTCGCCGACGATCTCGCGGCCGGCCAGGCAGTGTCATGATGGCCGCCCCGGTGGGTACCGGCGCGATGATCCGGCTGGCCCTGCGTCGCGACCGGATCATGTTGCCCGCGTGGGTGCTGTCGCTGACGGCGGTGGTGGTCGGTACCGGATCCTCGTTCTCCCAGCTCTACCCGACGTTGGCCTCCCGGCAGCAGTTCGCCTCGGGCATCGGAACGAACCCGGCGTTGCGCGCGATCTACGGACAGGGATTCGATCTGACCTCCGTCGGCGGGTTGACGGCCTGGCGGATCGGCGGCAGCGGCGCCGTGCTGGTGGCGCTGATGAGCGTGCTGATCGTGGTCAGGCACACCAGGGCCGAGGAGGAGACCGGTCGGCTGGAGTTGCTCGGGTCGACCGTGGTCGGTCGGCGGGCGGCCCTGGTCGCCGGCCTCGCTGTCGCTGTCGGTGCTGACATGGCGATCGCGGTCCTGGTTGGCCTGGGTCTGGTCGGCCTGGGACTGCCGGCCGCCGGGTCGTTCGCGCTCGGGTTGTCGCTGGCCGGCGCGGGAGTGGCCTTCGGGGCGGTCGCGGCGGTCACCGTGCAACTGACCGAGAGCGCACGGGCGGCCAACGGAATGGCCGCCGGCGTCCTTGGGCTCAGCTACCTGCTGCGCGCGGTGGGGGACGGGGCCGGTCCTGACGGGCCCACCTGGCTCGCCTGGTTGTCACCGATCGGCTGGACCGAGCAGACCAGATCGTTCGCCGGTGAACGGTGGTGGGTGTTCGGGCTGCTGGTGGCGTTC
>DATCXL010000715.1:0-2116 GCA_036565825.1 Mycobacteriales bacterium | reverse complement strand
CCTGCTGGTGTGCGGGCCGGGTCTGGACGGTGCGGCCGCCGAGATCGACGCGTTGGCGCACACCTACCCGGACGCCATCTCGCTGACCGGCGACCGGGCCACGGTGGAGGCCGTCCTGTCCGGTCTGGACGGCGTTGAGGTCGCGCACATCGCCACCCACGGGCGGGTCCGCAGCGACAACCCGCTGTTCTCCGCGTTGGATCTGGCCGACGGACCGCTGACCGTCTACGACCTGGAACGGCTGTCGCACTCACCCCGACTGGTGTTGCTGCCGGCCTGCCAGTCCGGTGTGTCCAGGGTGTTGGCCGGTGACGAGGTGATGGGGTTGACCTCCGCACTGTTCGCCCTGGGTACCCGCACGATCTTCGCGACCGTGATCCCGGTGCCGGACGCGGCCACCCACCCGTTGATGGTGGCGCTGCACGACGCGCTACTACAGGGCATCTCTCCGGCCGACGCGCTGGTCTACGCGCAGACCAAGGCCGACCCACAGGACCTTTCCGCGCTGGCCACCGTGGCGGGGTTCGTGTGTTACGGAGTCGGCTGACCAACCGCGACCCCGCCGGCGCCCGATCCAGCACGTTCGGGGATCTGCCCCGCGCCCACCGAGCCCGGCGCGGTGCCGGCGCGGTGCCGGTGGGATGCGATGACACCGCACAGGGCCGGGTAGGCGACCCCCCAAGCCCACCCGGCCCTCCGGCGGTAGCGGCGCGGGCGCCCAGCCGACCGGGTCGTCCCCGACACCCCGTGCCACCGGCCGGTAGGACACCTGCCCCGGCGCGCCACACCGCTGTCCAGCTACCCGAGGCCGACCCCCATGTCGACCCGGGTATGGAGAAGAGCAGCGCAGTGGCCCGGTGATACCTCTGTCGGGGAACTTTTCCGGATTTCTTCCAGACGGAGCGGATTCAGTCCCCGAACTCGTCCTCGACGCCGTCCGCCAGGTCGGGCCGGGCCGCACACACCCGCCCCTCGAACCGGGTGGACAGCACCACCGTGGTGCGGGTACGGGCCACCCCACGGATTCGGTTCAACGCGCCGATGACCTGTTCCAGTGCCTGCACGGTGGGCACCCGCACCTTGACCAGGAACACCTCCTCGCCGGCCACGAACCAGCAGTCCTCGATCTCGGGCATCCGGGCCAGCGCCTCGGCGATGCGGTCCTGGTCACCGCGGGCGGACTGCAGGATGCCGACCAGGGCGCTCACCCCCAGACCGAGCGCCTCGGGGGCCACCGCGGCGTGGTAGCCGGTGATCACCCCCGACGCCTCCAGTTTGGCCACCCGCTCGTGTACGGCCGGAGCCGACAGTCCGACCCGTCGACCCAGTTCCGCGTAGGTCGCCCGAGCGTTGACACGCAGGGCATCGATCAGTGTCTGGTCCACGGCGTCCACCTGTACCAGTGAACTCAGCGCCATTCACGGGCGTCAAGCCGGGCAGAAGGGCGCACTCGACGTGTCAAGGGGCGCATGTTGCACGAATTACCGGACAACATGCGTTAGTGGGTGCTGTACTCACGCCACCGCAAGGGTGAAATTTCCCCGGCGGAGCCGGCCCGATCGGTGACTGGCTGTGACGAAAAGCAGGGGGACTGATGGACCCACGCGAACGGTTGCTCACGCCCGGTGAGGTTGCCTCGCTCTTCCGCGTCGACCCGAAGACGGTGACTCGGTGGGCCGCGGCCGGACGAATCCACAGCATCCGCACGCCGGGTGGTCACCGTCGATTCCTGGAGTCTGAGGTACGGGCGCTGCTGCATCAACTGTCCGGTGAGAACGGAACCGACGGGCCCCGTCAGTAGTCCTGGGTGGACTTCCGAGCGGAACCGATCCGGCCGCTCCACCGGCGCATCAGGTCGTGCCGCACACCCAACACGTCCAGCACCTTGGCCGCCATGAAGTCCACCAGTTGGGCAACGTTGTCGGCGCCGGCGTAGAAACCCGGGCTGGCTGGCGCCACCACCGCCCCCGCGTCGTGCAGGGCGAGCAGGTGCACCAGGGTGGACCGCCCCAACGGGGTCTCCCGTGGAACGACCACCAGTGGGCGGCGCTCCTTCAGCGTGACGTCGGCGGACCGTTGCAGCAGATCCTTGGACAACCCCAGGGCGATGCCGGCC
>DATCXL010000709.1:0-3745 GCA_036565825.1 Mycobacteriales bacterium | reverse complement strand
CGCCTGGCGGTTGCCGTTCTCGTCGACGAACGTCGTGATGTCCTGGTGCTCCGGGTCGAGGTGCAGGTCGTAGTACTCGGCGATCGCCTGGGCATAACCCCGGGTCTTCGGGTGGGTGGTGACGTCCTCGATGAGTTCGCCACCGACGTAGACCCTGCGGCCGTCGCGGAGAGACTCCAGGTATTCCGCGCCAGTCCTCATGCTGTTCCTCCCGGGTTGGTGTGGCTGATCTGGTCCTTGAACGTGGCGGCGTCCCAGTAGTCCTCGCTGCCGCGAATCCGGTCGCCCGCCAGGTGCAGCACGTGAGCTCCGCGCAGACTCAGCCGCTGGCCCTGGGCGGGGATGGGACCCATGGGTGCCTGCAGGGTCGCGGTGAGCAGGTAGGTGACGGCCACCGCGCCGCCCGGGTCGACGATCCACGACCGTGGTTCCCAGTGGGCGTCGGGAAACCAGGTGAAGAAGCGACGCAGGCCGTCGGCAATGGCCTGCGGCCCCCGCACGGTGTTGCCCTGGGCGATGTCCTGATGGGTGGCGTCGGTGGCGTAGAGCTCGGCGACACCGGTGGGATCGTGCCGGTTGTAAGCCTCATAGAGTCGGGCTGCCGGATCACTCACGCCCATGCCATGGCTCCCAGCATCGCAGGGGCCTCGCTGATCGCCACGCCGTGCAGGTAACGCCCCTCCCCGTAGAGCAACGGGGTCAGGGGGGCGGGCGTGATGATCGCCTCGACGGTCCCGATGACCACGAAGTGGGTGCCGACCGGGCGTGCGTCACTCACCCTGCAGTCGAAGGTCGCCAACGAGTCGCGGAGTACGGGCATGGTCGCCCGCCCAGGCAGCTCGTCGGGCCTCACGGTGTAGTCGTCGAGATACTTGACCTCACCGGGCCTGGCGCACAGCCGGGAGAGGAAGAGTTGGTCCTGGCTCAACAGGTTCACCGCGAAGCGCCCGTCGCGGGTGATGTCAACCGCGGTGACCGTGCGGTTGTTGACGCACACCAGTACCGTCGGCGGCTCGGCGCAGACCGAGCTGAACGCGTTCACGGTCATGCCCCACGGCCGCCCCTCGTGCCGGGTGGTCACCACGGTGACCCCGCTGACCATCCGACGCATCGCCAACCGGAACGCACCAGGATCGGAGACGTTGCCCAGCGCCCATGCCGCCACCCCGGCGCTCGGCGAGCAGGTGACACCGGCCGACGGTGGTTTGGCTGGCTCACTGACCATTGGTTGCCTCCGTCTGTCGACGTTGGTGGTGGCCGTTGCCCCGACGGCCCCCGCGAGCCAAGCCCCGCACCGGCCCAGCGGAGACGTCCTGAACGGCTCAGGCTGGTGACGACCATCACTGCTGTGCCGCGACGCTATGATCTGGCCCACAGATCTGACCAATGGATAGTGTGAATCTCAGACATTGACCAGGCGAATACAGGTGTTGTCGGTGAACCTGCGCAACGTCGACCTGAACCTGCTCGTGGCGCTCGACGCCCTGCTCGCCGAGCGCAGCGTCAGCCGGGCCGGTCAGCGGATCGGACTGAGCCAGCCGGCTACGAGCGGGGCACTGGCACGGCTGAGGAAGCTGTTCGGTGACCCGTTGTTGGTGCGGGTGGGTCGGGACCTGGCGCTCACGGAGGGTGCCGAAAACCTGGTCGTGCCGGTCCGTGAGATCCTCACCCGAATCGAACAGACCATTCAGCAACGGCCCGGATTCGTCCCGGCAACAGACTCACGGACCTTCTCGATCAGCGCGTCGGACTACGCGACCCTGGTCCTGCTGGTGCCCTTCCTGCGCGCACTCGCGGTGGAGGCACCCGGGATCACGATCAATATCCTGCCACGGTCCAGCGATGCCCGGCGTCTGCTGCACACCGACCAGGCCGACCTGGTGATCGAACCCCGTGAGCTGCTCGGGGAAACCGAGTTCCCGTCCCGGCACCTGTTCGGCGATCGCTGGCTGTGCGCCGTCGATGCCGGCAACCCGCAGGTCCCCGGATCGCGAATCACCTGGGAGCAGTACCTGCGGCTCCCGCACCTGATCTACAGCATCGGTGCCGACCAGCAACTCAACCTCGCCGACCAGCATCTTGAGGCCCTCGGTGTGCGTCGTCGCATCGAGATCACCGTGGAGAGTTTCCTGTTGGTCCCGTTCCTGCTCCAGGGCACGCCGCTGGCCAGCCTCGTGCTCGAACGGGTGGCTCGACGGCTGACCATCGCCACCAACATCCGCACCCTGGACCCGCCGCTGGAACTGCCCGACATCAACGAAACCATGTACTGGCATCCGCGGCACACCACCGACCCCGCGCACCACTGGCTGCGCGAACGCCTCCACACCGCGGCCACCGCGCTGGGCTGAGGCCGGTCCCGTATCGCGGTTACACCGATCTGTGTGTTGACCGGACCAAGGCAGGCAGATCAGCTTGCCATACGACTTCCGCGGTTCGATGAAACACCAACGGCGCGGGCGCGCACAGATGCACCAGCGGACCCGCACCTTGGCCCCGCTGCTGTCCAGCGCCGTTTCGGCACCGAGCTGCGAGCGATGAGCCCGGGCACCACGCACCGACTGCTCAAGCCATGTTCCGCCCGGACCTCGCCCAGGAACCGCGGCTGCTGGCCAGCATCGTCAACCTCAACGACCGCCTCCGCGAAGCCCACGAACAGGGCTGGCTCGGCGAGGTTGACGGCCTCAAAGTCAGCCTCGACACAGCCCACCAGAAAGTCGTCCAGATGCGCGAGACCCGCGCCCGCACCACCACGACCGATCTGCCAACTCCCAAGCTCCGACCTCGGCAACCGCGATGAGCGGGCGCGACCGACCGGCCATGCCACTCGGTGCAACGATCAAACCTCCAACAGTTCACTGCGAAATGCGAGGTGACATCCTGGCTTTGCGTTGTGGACGTGGACCCATGGCGACAACGGCGCTTATCGTGCGGCGGTGATTTGTTCTCGGAGAATGTCGCCATGGCCGGCGTGACGGGCGAAATCCTCGATCAGGAGCAAGTAGATGAACCGGAGGCTGACATCGCCAGCGCGGGGGTGTGTCTTGGTGTCGTCGAGTTCGAAGTCGTCGGCGATCACGCGGGAACGCTCGCTGGCGAGCTCGAATTCGGCGATCACGTCGGCCAGCGTTTCGCCGTCGGCGACAACGAAACTGCCACCGCCAGGGGCGGCGTAGCCGTCGCATTCGGATTCGTCCAGACCGAGCAGGATGCGTTGGAACCAGCGGCGCTCGGCGGTGGCCGCGTGTTTGATCAGCCCGATCGGTGTGGTAAGTGAGGCGACCAGGCGCCGTCGCGCGTCGGCTTCGGACAGTCCCCGCGCGGTGTCGATGAGCGCATGCCGGTTGCGGTCGAGCATGTGCTCCAACATGAGACGTTCGGGTCCAGTGGTCATTCGGGGCAGTATTGGCATTAGGGTTCAGCTTTCTGGGTTGAAGGGATATTTGACGGATCTGGACCGTGCGTGTTGTGGGCCGAAGGTGTCCCGAAGCTCAGGACGGCTCCTCGACACCAAGATCGGTTCGGGCTACCCGGAGTTGACCGTGGGCGTGCGCAAGCGCGCTACGGGGCGAAGCTCACGGCGGCGTGGGTCGTGGTGAGGCTGGTCTTGTCGATCTTGTTATGGGCGGCCTGGCAGGTGAGTTGGACGGCGCGGGCGGCGAAGCGTACGGGACGGGCGGCATGGTCAGTGGCAGCGCGGCCAACTGCATCAGCAGCAGTACGTTGTCGTCAGCCGCCGTGCGGT
>DATCXL010000708.1:0-5836 GCA_036565825.1 Mycobacteriales bacterium | reverse complement strand
ACCGCACGGCTCGCCGAGCGACTCACCCCCCTCACCAGGGCGGCCAGCGTGCTGTTGTTCCCGATGCACCCGCTCAGCGCGCGCACGACCTGAGGCGCACGGCGGGACGGGGCGCGCGTGGCTACGCCCCGGCGGGGGCTTGGAGCTGGTCATCTAGGGTCGGCAGATGTGAATCTTGATCCGGCCCTGCTGGTTCGGGCGGTGGAACGGCGCCGCGAGGAGTTCGTCGCGGACCTGGCCACCCTGGTGAATGTTGACTGCGGCTCACCCAACGTGGCCGGAGTCAACACGGTGGGCCGCTGGTGTGCCGGGCGGCTCACCGAGCTTGGGTTCGACGTCACGGTCGAACCGGTGCGTGGGCCCGGTGGCGACCCGCTGGGTGACTGCGTGTGGGGACGGCTGGCCGGCCGGCGCCGCGACGGTGGGCGGGTGCTGCTGATGGCCCACATGGACACCGTGTTCGACGACGGCGAGGCAGCCACACGCCCGTTCCGGGTCGACGGTGACCGCTGCCACGGCCCGGGGGTGTGCGACGACAAGGCCGGACTGCTCACCGGCCTGTACGCGGTGGCCGCACTGCGCGAGGTGGGATTCACCGACTTCGGGGAGATCGTCTTCCACTGTTCGCCGGACGAGGAGATCGCCTCGCCGGGCAGCCGGCCGGTGATCGAACGACTCGCCGGTGACGTCGACGCGGCGCTGTGCCTGGAGTGTGCCCGGGAGAACGGCGACATCGTCTCGGCGCGCAAGGGCGTGGCAGACGTGGAACTGGAGGTCACCGGCCGGGCCGCGCACGCCGGCGTGGAACCCGAGCGCGGGATCAGCGCCGCACTCGGCGCCGCCCGGCTGACCGTGGCGTTGCAGGCGCTCAACGGTCGCTGGCCTGGCGTCACGGTCAACGTCGGGGTGTTGCGCGCGGGCACCCGGTACAACGTGGTGCCAGCCCGCGGGTACCTGTCGGTGGACGTGCGCGCGCACACCGTCGCCGGTCTGGACATCGCGCTTGCCGAGATCGACCGGACAGCCGCCGACCCAGGAGTGGCTGGCTGCACGGTCAGCGTGCGGGCGAGCGGGTGCCACCCGACCTGGGAACGTGACCCGGGGACCGCCGCGCTGGTCGACCTGGCCCGCGACGCCGGCCGGGACGTTGGCGTGCCGGTGCGTGACGCGGCGACCGGAGGTGCGGCCGAGGCGAACCTGACCGCCGCACTGGGGGTGCCCACTCTCGACGGGTTGGGGCCGGTCGGCGGCGACGACCACGGGCCGGCCGAGTGGGTGGACCTGTCCAGTGTGGTGCCCCGGGTCGCCCTGCTGGCCGGCCTGATCGCCCGGATCACCCGGGCGACGCGGTCGACGTGGGTGGGCGGGGCAACCACGACCAACCAGTCCGCCCGCGCCACCCAGCCCACCTGACCCGGGCCTGGATCTGCCGAGCCGCCTGGTGTGCCCTCTGCCGTCGGGGTGACGACGGCCACCTGTGGCGCGGCCGGGCCGGAGCGTCTGGCAAACTGTGGACCACAACTGAACACGCACAGCTCATCCAGAGGGGCAGAGGGAACGGCCCGTTGAAGCCCCGGCAACCATCGCGTGGAACCTCGCCACATCGCGGGGCCGCGCGCGACAGGTGCCAACTCCGGCCCGCGTAGCGGGAAAGATGAGGGGAAGGGCCTCGCCATGACCACCACCACATCCAGTTCGACCGTGGCCTCGCCGGCCGAGTGTCTGCGCTGCCGCAACTGTGGCGCCGGCTACCCGCTGTCGCCGATCCACGCCTGCGCCGAGTGTTTTGGCCCGCTTGAGGTGGGTTACCGGGCCGACGCGTTGTCGCGGGTGACCCGCGAGCAGATCGAGGCCGGTCCGACCAACATCTGGCGTTACGCTCCGCTGTTGCCGGTGGGGCAGGACCCGGCGAGCAGGGCCTCTCTCAACCCGGGGTTCACCCCGTTGGTGCGGGCCGACCGACTGGCCGCCGAGTTGGGCATGCGCGCGTTGTGGGTGAAGGACGACAGCGCCAACCCGACCCACTCGTTCAAGGACCGGGTGGTGTCGATGGCGCTGACCGCCGCCCGCGGCTTCGGTTTCGAACGGGTCGCCTGCGCGTCCACCGGCAACCTGGCCAACTCGGTGGCCGCGCACGCGGCCCGGGTGGGGATACCCAGCGTGGTGTTCATCCCAGCGGACCTGGAAGCCGGCAAGGTGATCCAGACCGCGGTGTATGGCACGACCCTGGTAGCGGTCGAGGGTTCCTACGACGACGTCAACCGGCTCACCTCCGAACTGGCCGAAACCGACGAGTTCGAGACCACCGCGTTCGTGAACCAGAACGTCCGGCCCTACTACGCCGAGGGCTCCAAGACCCTCGGCTACGAGGTCGCCGAGCAACTGGGTTGGCGGCTGCCCGGGCAGGTGGTGATACCCATGGCGTCTGGTTCGTTGCTCACCAAGGTGGACAAGGCCTTCGGTGAACTGGTCACCGCGGGCCTGGTGCCCGAGTCGTCGTGGCGGGTGTTCGGCGCCCAGTCGAGTGGGTGCGCCCCGATCGCCACCGCGTTCCACGAGGGCTGGGACGTGGTGCGTCCGGTCAAACCAACCGGTATCGCCAAGTCGCTGGCCATCGGTAATCCGGCCGACGGCCCGTACGCGATCGACGCGGTGCGGCGCACCGGTGGTGCGATGGCCGACGTCGGCGACGACGCGGTCCGGGAGGGCATCCTGCTGCTGGCCCGCACCCAGGGCATCTTCGGTGAGACCGCGGGCGGGGTGACGGTGGCCGTGCTGCGCGCCCTGCTGGAGTCCGGTGAACTGGACCCGGACGCGGAGACCGTCGTGTTCAACACCGGCGACGGGTTGAAGACACTGGACGCGGTCGCCGGGCAGGTCGGGCCGAGCCTGACGATCCGCCCGTCGTTGGCCTCCTGTCGCCAGGCCGGCCTGCTGTCCTGACGTTCCTACCGGGTGATCGGTACGCCGGCCGACCGTGTCTGGCTGTGACCAACCCACCAGACGGGGTGCCGGGGGCCACGCGATCGTGTAGCGTCCCGCTTGGTCGTAGTTCGGTGTTCATGTGCGAAGTACCACGTCGCCCCAGGCGTGCACGTAGTGCGGAACCGCTGACGAAGACCCGGGCCTCGTGAGGTGCGGGGTCCGTCGCACGGAAGTAGGAGTGCACGTGGCGCAGGGCACCGTGAAGTGGTTCAACGCCGAGAAGGGCTACGGATTCATCGCGGTAGACGGAGGGCAGGACGTCTTCGTCCACTACTCGGCGATCGACATGGATGGCTACAAGAGCCTCGACGAGGGCCAGCGGGTCGAGTTCGAGGTCACCCAGGGTCAGAAGGGCCCGCAGGCCGACCGCGTGCGCGCGATCTGACCGCGCGACATCTCGGATCGGGCGGCAAGCCTGACCAATCGGCCTAGAAAGGCCCGGCAACCCATACGGGGCGGCCGGGCCTTACCCTTCCGGCCGGAGTTCCGGGGTTTCTGCCCCTCAACCCGGTCTGACCCGTCGACCGGGCATCACCCCAGGTCTTCTTTCCAGGTCTGCCGGCCCGCACCGACGCGCCGGCCGGCATGCGTCAGATGCTGGTGCCAGGACCGGTGCCCGTGGTCGGCGACCGACGCACCCGGCCGGTGGGTGTGCTTGCACTCTCCATGGTCGAGTGCTAAACCTTGACTTAGCACTCCCACTTGTTGAGTGCCAGGTCGGTGGGTGGGGCCGGACACTTCGGCCTATCCGTCGCGGGCACCCCCGGACCTGTGAACTTCGTCCAACCCGTACGGAGGACCACACCGCATGGCCAAGATGATCGCGTTCGACGAGGAGGCACGCCGCGGACTCGAGCGCGGCATGAACATCCTCGCCGACGCCGTCAAGGTGACGCTGGGCCCCAAGGGCCGCAACGTCGTTCTCGAAAAGAAGTGGGGCGCTCCCACCATCACCAACGATGGTGTGAGCATCGCCAAGGAGATCGAACTCGAGGACCCGTACGAGAAGATCGGTGCCGAGCTGGTCAAGGAGGTCGCCAAGAAGACCGACGACGTTGCCGGTGACGGCACGACGACGGCGACCGTCCTGGCTCAGGCGCTCGTCCGCGAGGGCCTGCGCAACGTGGCGGCCGGCGCGAACCCGATGGCGCTCAAGCGCGGCATCGAGCAGGGCGTCGCCGCGGTGGCCGAGGCGCTCGTCAACATCTCGAAGGA
Organism: Mycobacteriales bacterium; assembly: GCA_036565825.1. Lineage (GTDB taxonomy): Bacteria > Actinomycetota > Actinomycetes > Mycobacteriales > DASULA01 > DASULA01. The sequence continues at coordinate 1,636 of DATCXL010000708.1, read as the reverse complement.
CGTCGAGACCAAGGAGCAGATCGCCTCGACCGCGTCGATTTCGGCCGCGGACGCGACGGTCGGCGAGATCATCGCCGAGGCGATGGACAAGGTCGGCAAGGAAGGCGTCATCACCGTCGAGGAGAGCAACACGTTCGGGCTCGACCTTGAGCTGACCGAGGGTATGCGCTTCGACAAGGGCTACGTGTCGGCCTACTTCATGACCGACCCGGAGCGGATGGAGGCCGTCTTCGACGAGCCCTACATCCTGATCGCGAACAGCAAGATCTCGTCGGTCAAGGACCTGCTTCCGCTGCTCGAGAAGGTCATGCAGGGCGGCAAGCCGCTCGTCATCATCGCCGAGGACGTCGAGGGCGAGGCCCTGGCCACGCTCATCGTCAACAAGGTGCGCGGCACGTTCAAGTCGGTCGCCGTCAAGGCGCCGGGCTTCGGCGATCGCCGCAAGGCGATGCTGCAGGACATCGCGACCCTGACCGGCGGCCAGGTCATCTCCGAGGAGATCGGCCTCAAGCTGGAGAACGCGAGCCTTGACCTGCTGGGCAAGGCCCGCAAGGTGGTCATCACCAAGGACGAGACGACGATCGTCGACGGTGGCGGTGACGCCGACCAGATCCAGGGTCGGGTGAACCAGATCCGCGCTGAGATCGACAAGAGCGACTCGGACTACGACCGCGAGAAGCTGCAGGAGCGTCTGGCCAAGCTGGCCGGCGGCGTCGCGGTGATCCGCGTCGGCGGCGCGACCGAGATCGAGGTGAAGGAGCGCAAGGATCGCGTGGATGACGCGATGCATGCGACCCGTGCGGCGGTTGAAGAAGGCATCGTGCCGGGCGGCGGCGTCGCCCTACTGCGCGCCTCCCAGCATCTCAAGGGACTTCGCACCAAGAACGACGACCAGAAGACCGGCGTCGAAATCGTCCGCAAGGCGTTGTCGTATCCTGCCCGCCAGATCGCGATCAACGCTGGCGAAGACGGTTCGGTGATCGTCGGCAAGATCCTCGAAAAGGATCAATATTCCTACGGCTTCGACTCGCAGACCGGCGAATACGTCAACCTGATTTCCAAGGGCATCATCGACCCGACCAAGGTGGTTCGTGTGGCAATTCAGAACGCAGCGTCCGTCGCGGCTCTCCTGATCACCACCGAAGCCATGGTGGCCGAAGTGCCGAAGAAGAACGCCGGCGCTGGCGGCATGCCTCCGGGCGGCGGCATGGGTGGCATGGGAGGGATGGACTTCTAACTCCAACCGTTCAGAGCACAACAATAAGAAAGGCCCGGCAGCATTGCTGGGCCTTTCTGCATTAGCTACACATCCATCTCGACGACGATACCTCAGGAGAACCATATCATTTTGCAGCGTTTCAAGGCCGTCAACGACGCGCGTGTCTATTACATGGTTTTGTTACATCTCGTTACGGCAGTTGCGGCGTTCCTAGGCGCAATTGTAAGGAGATGGCATCACAAACAGATGGCGCACGTTTTATGGCAGCAGCGCTGTCTTGAAGTCGCCTCGCGACGGCACCATGTTGGGGTCGTCGATGAGACGCGTAGGACTTATCGACATCACGGCAGGCAACGCGACGCGCCTCGGCGTATCGCAACGTTCCGCCACGCGACGCTGCGCGTCGCAACACATCGC
>DATCXL010000694.1:0-2015 GCA_036565825.1 Mycobacteriales bacterium | reverse complement strand
CCGCAGCCGCCATCCGCGAGGTTGCGGTCAGGCTCCACACCGAGGCCGGCCTGACCGGTAGGGATGCGGCTCTGGTCCTGGGTGTGAGCGAGCAACGGGTGTCCCAGCTTGCGCCTCGTCGGCACAGATCAGCCTGACCGTCACCGCGGGTGCCCATGCCTGAGGTAGCCGCCGACAGGTGGTCACCGCCGAGGGCCCGGCCGGCCCCCGCTCAGTCGGGCGTTCGGTGGCGCCGACCACTACTCCCAGGGCACCTGGTGGCCGAGCAGGTCGTGCGCCGCGTTGAGTACCGGACACATCCGGGCCACACTGCCGCACGAACACATCGGCATCGCTCCGATGGAGGTTGGCACCACGCGGTGAATCGCCATCATCCTGCGGACGAACTCCTGGTAGGTGGGAACTGTCCGCCTTTCGATGACCCGGCTGTACCGGCCGTACCAGCGGACCACCCGAAGCCGGTCGGTCTCGACGGGGTGCACCCGTTTCTGGTCTTCCGTCCCAGCTCCGTTCAGCCGCCGGGCTGGTGCCCGACTGCCGAAAACGGACAACAGGGAACTGGCACGGACTGGTGTCCGCACCTGCGGACGCATCATGGGTGGCCCGCCGTCTGCTGGCCGCGGCACGTCCCGGCTCAGCCCGACGTGAGGGCCGCGTTCACGATCTCGTCGATCTTCCCGGCCAGCCTGAAATCCAGTTCGGTGACGCCCCCGGCCGCGTGGGTCGCACAGCGGAACGTCAGCGTGGCCCAGCGGATGTCGATGTCGGGGTGGTGGTCCATCGACTCGGCGACCTCGGCCACCTGGTTCACCACCTCTATGGCAGGCATGAATCCGGACAACTCCACGGTCCGGGTGATCTCGTTGGTGTCACCGGTCCAGTCGGTCAGGGTGGTCAGGGACCGCCGCACGGCATCGGCGTCGAGCAGGTCGACCATGTGGGTCCTCCTCGCGGTTGACTCCGGTTGTCTGACAGTGTGCAGGGTATGAAGGTGGTCCGTACCTCCGTGCTCATCGCCGCGCCGGCCGACCTGGTCTTTGATCTGGCCCGCGACGTGCGGATACACAGCCGCGGGCTGGCGCACACCCATGAGAAGGCCGAACCGCCCGGGCGTACCAGGGGGCTGCTGCTCGCCGGCGACCTGCTCTCGCTGCGGGCCAGACACTTCGGGCTGTCCTGGCGCTACCACGCCCGGGTTGTCGTGTGCGAGCCCCCGGACCGGCTCGTGGACGTGCAGGAACGCGGTCCGTGGCGGTCCATGCGGCACGAACAGCGGTTCGTCCAGACCGGTGCGGGCACCCTGTTGACCGAGGAACTGTGCTGGTGCAGCCCGCTGGGCGCGCTGGGGTCGGCCGCCGACACCTTCCTGCTCCGCCGGCACCTACGTCATCTGCTGCTGGTCCGCGACGCGCACCTGCGCATGGTCGCCGAGCAGGTCGTCGCCGACTCCGCCGGGTCGGTCCGATCAGAGGAGTCGGTCGGGTCGGTCGGGTCGGTCGAGAAGATCGGACCAGTCAGAGCTGCCGGACCCGGCGGACCGGCCGAGTCGGTCGGGCCCGTCGGGCCGTCCGGGACTGTTGGGCGGGCCGAACCGGTCAGCCCCTGAGCGGCTCCGGCGGTAGAACCGACAGGCGAGACGGTTCCGCTCGTCCCCATGCGAGATTCGAATCCCGACATGCGTACCTGGGTCCCGTTGGTCGCATGCCGCGCCGTGTTGTCGTGGACTTTCCCCATGCGGGACGACATGGGTTGGCTGTCGGCGCCGGACGTCCGGGCTGGACCGACCCGACCGCCTGTGGGCGAAGGGGGAACGCGTTGACGGGACATGGCAACTCCGACCCGGATCCGGACGTCGAGCAACTCGCCGGGTTGGCGGGTGCGCCGACCGAGGCGTTACAGCGAGCGCTGGTCGCGGTGATGGTGGTGCACCCGCTCGACTCTCGGGGCCGGTGCCGCACCTGCGCTCCGTGGTGGCGGTGGCGGCCCACCCGCGGTGGCTGTCCCACCCGGGACCT
>DATCXL010000692.1:0-4489 GCA_036565825.1 Mycobacteriales bacterium | reverse complement strand
CGCCGCCAACCACTGCGTCTCGCGTGTCAGCCGCCCGGTCACCGCGGCCCGGGCCCGGTTCCGCAACACCTCCAGCCGCGACTGTTCCTCGGTGACGTCGGGCACCACCCGTTTCCCCGCGTCGGTGGGTGTCGAGCAGCGGACGTCGGCGACCAGGTCCAGCAACGGCGCGTCCGGTTCGTGGCCGATGGCGCTGACCACCGGGGTCGCGCAGGTCGACACCGCCCGGCACAGCGCCTCGTCGCTGAACGGCAGCAGATCCTCCACCGAACCGCCACCCCTGGCGACCACGATCACGTCCACGTCCGGGTCGCGGTCCAACCGTTCCACCGCGTCGATCACCTGACTGACCGCGGTCACCCCCTGTACGGCCACGTTCTCCACCCGGAAGTGCACCGCCGGCCAGCGCCGCCGGGCGTTCTCCAGGACGTCCCGTTCGGCCGCGCTGGCCCGGCCGGTGACCAGGCCCACGCACCGGGGGAGGAAGGGCAGTGGCCGCTTGCGGGCCGGGTCGAACAGGCCCTCGGCGTGCAGCAGCCGCCTGAGGCGTTCGAGTCGGGCCAGCAGTTCACCGACCCCCACCGGACGGATCTCGGTGGCGCGTAGCGACAGCGTGCCGCGGGCCACGTAGTAGTCCGGCCGGGCGTGCACCACCACCCGGGCGCCCTCGGCCAGGGTGACCCCCTCCAGCACCCTGAGTGGACAGGTCACCGCCACCGAGATGTCCGCGGCGGGGTCACGCAGCACCAGGAACACGGTGCGGGCACCAGGACGTCGAGAGACCTGGGCGAGCTGACCCTCCACCCACACCTCGCCGAGTCGGGACACCCACTCGGAGATCTTCATCGCCACCACGCGGACCGGCCAGGGCGACTCCGCGGCCGTCGGGTTGGCCATGCCGGTCAGTCGCCGAGCAGTGCGACGAGCCGGTTCTCCAGCAGGGTCAGATACGGCGCACGATTCGCGGTGGCGCGCTCGTGCGCGACCAGCCGCTGCACGTCCGCGGCGGTCAGCAGACGCATCTGGTCACGCAGTTGGGCGATGGACAACCCGTCGTAGTCGGGCAACGGCAGGGGTTCGGACGGCGACGGCCCGGTGTCGACGTCGATCCGCATCGCGGTCCCGCCCTTCGGTTCGTCCTCGTCGAAGCGGGCCCACGGCGGCGTCTCCTCCGGTGAACCCGGCCGTAGCTGGGCCAGCAGTTGGTCGCCGCGCACGGCCAACTCGGTGTAGCCCTGCTGCACCCGTAGCGACGCCTGCATCGCGCCGCTGACCGCGAGCACCGGCAGCCCGACCAGCCGACGAGGGAGCCGGCGGGCCTCGTCGATGGCCAGCGCGGCCAACCCGGCTGCGGCCCGCAGCGGCATCGGAACGGGATTGTCAGTCATATCCACCCTTCCTGTACCCAGGACGGCCGGCGGGAATCCAAACCGCGGCGTGTCACCCACACGAGCCGTCTCCAGTGCGAAGCCGTCGCGTGCGGTCACCGTCCACATCTCCAGCCTGCCCCATGGTGGCAGGCCACGGTACGCGGCGCGGCGCTCATACCTGCGGAAGTACCATCAGGGCATGACCGTCCAGCGCACCCGCCGGGTCCTGCTCGCCAAACCGCGCGGCTACTGCGCCGGCGTCGATCGGGCGGTACAGACTGTGGAACGGGCCCTGGAGCTGTACGGCCCGCCGGTCTACGTGCGTAAGCAGATCGTGCACAACGCGCACGTGGTGAAGGTGTTGGAGGAGCGCGGCGCGGTCTTCGTCGAGGAGACCGAGGAGGTTCCCGAGGGTGCGCGGGTGGTGTTCTCCGCGCACGGGGTAGCCCCCCAGGTTCACGACGAGGCGGCCCGACGAGGGCTGCGAACCATCGACGCGACCTGCCCGTTGGTCACCAAGGTCCACCACGAGGCGCGCCGGTTCGCCAGGGAGGACTACGACATCCTGCTGATCGGCCACGCCGGGCACGAGGAGGTGGTCGGCACCGCCGGTGAGGCACCCGAGCACATCCACCTGGTGGACGGCCCGGAGGCCGTGTCAAACATCACCGTGCGTGACCCGGAGAAGGTCATCTGGCTGTCCCAGACCACGTTGTCGGTCGACGAGACGATGGAAACGGTCCGCGCGCTGAGGGAACGGTTCCCCCGGTTGCAGTCGCCACCCTCCGACGACATCTGCTACGCCACCCAGAACCGGCAGGCCGCCGTCAAGGACATCGCGCCGGAGTGTGACCTGGTGTTGGTGGTGGGCTCGGAGAACTCGTCGAACTCCAAGCGCCTGGTGGAGGTCGCCCTGGATGCCGGGGCGCCGGCCGCGCACCTGGTCGACGACGCCGACGACGTCGACGAGTCGTGGCTGGCCGGAGTCTGGTCGGTGGGGGTCACCAGTGGCGCCTCGGTGCCGGACCTGCTGGTGCGGCAGGTGCTGGAGTTCCTGGCCGAGCGTGGTTTCGCCGACGTTGAGGAGATCAGTTCGGCGAACGAGCGGTTGACCTTCGCGTTGCCCCAGGAACTTCGCCGGGACCTGCGGATGTCCGGAGTGTCGTCCGCCGTGCACACACTGCGTTAGTACGACCGGCCTCAGCCCGGGGGGCGGCGGATCAACCTGAACCCGGCGAGGACAGCGGCCACCCCGGTGGATGCGGCCATCTCCGGGAAGCCGTAGACCAACCATCCGACCATCGCGGCGCCCATCTTGCTGGTGGAGTCGAACACTCCGTTGGGCGCGGAGAACGTGCTCAGGAACGACATCAGCAGGTACAGGATGGGTGGGGTTATCACCACCAGCCACAGACCGCGGCGACGCACCAGCATGGTGCCGAGGGCGGCGGCCACCACCAGGGCGACCGAGAAGGTCCGACGCAGGCCGCCCGGGCCGGTGAACAGGTCCACCGCGCCACCTGCCGCGGCGACCACGAACATGAGCAGCAGGGCACCGGCGCCGGTCAACCCAGGGTGACCCTGTGTGGTCGCCCTGGCCGCGCCCGATCCGGTGCTGACGCCGACGCCCAACGGTCCTCCCCGAACGTGCCGTTCCGTGTCCACACCGTAGACGCTCCACCGAGCCGTTGCGCTGCCACCGGATGGCGACTCGCCGGCTACGCGGTTCGGTCCGACCGGCGAGGTCAGCGGGCGCGGGCCTCGCGGGCGTCGGGCTGGCTCGCCGGGTCCGTGGTGGTCATCGGGTTCTGCTGGTCGGTCAGGGGGCGGGTGGCATCGTCGGTAGGCTCGACTGGACCGGTCAGGCGGTGCTGGCCGCTGGGCAGTGTGACGACCGACTCACCAGCCACCAGTACCGGCGCCTGCACCGTGCGGGCGTGTGACTCGACCTGACGGGGGGAACGCAGGTCATCATCGGTCACCTTGAGTTCCACAAACCTACGCGCGGTGACCAGGACCCGGCTCTCCAGCGAACTGACCGCGTCGTTGTACCTGCCCACCGCGCTGTTCAGGGCTCGACCAAGTCCGTCGACGTGGTTGCCCAGCGTGCTCAGTCGGTTGTGTAGTTCGCGGCCCAGGGCCAGTACCCGCTGGGCGTTGTGGGCCAGCGCCTCCTGCCGCCAGGTGTAGGCCACCGTGCGCAGCAGCGCGACCAACGTGGAGGGCGTGGCGATCACCACGTTGCGGGCGAAGGCGTGTTCCAACAGTGCCGGTTCGGTCGCCAGGGCGGCGTCGAGGAACGTGTCGGCCGGCACGAACATCACCACGAACTCCGGGGCCGGTTCGAACCGCTCCCAGTAGGCCTTGGCGGCCAGTCGGTCCACATGCTCGCGCAGGTGTCGGGCGTGTGCCCGCCGACGGTCGGCGCGGGTCGCCTCGTCGCGCGCCTCCATCGCCTCCAGGTATCCGGCGAAAGGCACCTTGGAGTCGACCACCACGTGCTTGCCACCGGCCAGGTGTACGACCAGGTCGGGACGCAGCACCCCGTCGGGGGTGCTGGAGGTGGCCTGCTCGTCGAAGTCGCAGTGCTCCAGCATGCCCGCGGCCTCGACCACCCGACGCAGCTGCAGCTCGCCCCAACGGCCCCGCACCTGCGGGGCTCGCAGCGCGGTGACCAGTGTCCGGGTCTCGGCGCGCAGTTGCTCGGAGTCCTGACGCATGCCGCCGATCTGGGTGACCAGCGCCTGGAACGCACCCTCGCGTTCCTTCTCGACCGACCGCAACTGGGCCTCGACCCTGCCCAGGGTCTCCCGCAGCGGTGTGACCAGGCCCTCGATCGCCTGCTGGCGCTGGGACAGGTCACCGGTGGCCTCGGTGCTGACCTGTCGCAGCCGGGACTCGGCCAGCCGCACGAACGCCTCGTTGTTGCGGGACAGTGCCTCGGCGGACAGGGATGCGAAGGCCTCGCGCAGCAGTTGTTCACCCTCCCGCTGGTGGTCCAGCGCGGCGGCGGTGCGGGCGAGTTCTGCCTCGGCCGCCCCGGCCTGTGCCCGTACGGCTGCCAGGTCGGCCCGCGTGCGGTCCGCCTCGGCCCGGACCGCGTCACGTTCGGCGACCAG
>DATCXL010000686.1:0-8291 GCA_036565825.1 Mycobacteriales bacterium | reverse complement strand
CCCCCGCCGGACCCCTGCCCGCACACTGGGCAGCGGCCGGTCACGTAGGCGTGGTGCAGGGTCCGGTCACACGATTCGCACCGACCCAATGTCACCTGCTGCATCGACGCGGCCTTGGTCTCGACCAGTTCGGTGACCAGGTCACGCACCGCCTGCCGGTACGGCCCGTCCGCGCGCGGTTCGAGGAAGATGTCGTGGTCGATCCGGGCCAGCTCGAACGCCCTGCGCACCAGGTCCTCGAACCGGTTGACCACCTCGTCAGCGGGCTCGCCGAGCAGCCGGGCGCGGGCCTGGACGTAGTTCTGGTTCGGGTCGACGCCGCTGAGGGTGAGTACCCGCTCGCCGCGAGCCCGAGCCGCCCGGGCGGCGATGTCGGCGGCGATATACGGCCCACTCAGATGACCCACATGTAGTGGGCCATTCGGGGTAGGCGCGGTTGCGGTAACCAGAGTCAGCGGACGTGAAACCTCACTCCCCATCCGCTGCCTCCGTTGTGTTCTGGGGCATCCAGTAAACGCTGAGGATGACCACCCGCGATTCCGTCGATTTGTTGTAGATAACGTGCCGTTCGGCTGAGTCCATGAGAACAGTGGTGCCGGCGGAGGCGTCCGTCCGGCCGTTCGGCGACTCGAACGTGGCCGAACCCTCAACGACGACGGACAATTCCAGCTCCGGGTGGCAGTCCTCGTTGGTGCGGCCACCGGGCGGTACCACAACCCACATCGCGTCAAACGGCAATTCGGGAAGGTCACCGGATTCCGCGTACTGGGCCCACCGGCCGCTTAGTACGCCGAACTCTGGTGCCAGTGTGGCCGACCCACTACTGAACGCCTTCATCGTTCGCCTCCCTGTGCGGTTGACCGCGACCGTCGCGGAATCGGATCAGGATCGGACGGTGCGAGGATCGGTCGCCGTGTGTTGGTGGGAACGGCTGGACCGACCCAGGGATATACCGGCTGGAATCCACATTGGAACCAACCGCTAAGGTGATGCAGCCTGGCCAGGACAGCCGGAGCAGCCTGTGGGTGCGCATGCTCCACCCACCGGTCGCACTTCTTTTGTGGCCCGGTTCGACAACTACGCCAAGTAGCGCCGATCGCCACCGGTAACCATTCAGAAGGCACAGCGAACAATTCCCGGATCGGCCGACCGACGGCGCCAGCAACCCCTCTTCGACCGCCTCCCGCCTACTCGCGTCTACATCCCGCCGGTGGCCACGGCCGTCCCCCACGCGGGCCTACGGTGGCCTTCGGTGCTCTCGAATGATCCGTAGTATTGCACCATTCATGGCGATATCAAGGGGTTCTGTTGATCCTCCGGCTGCGGATACCCGACAGTCGGCCGGTGAACCGGACATTGACGCAGTGGAAGCACTCACAGGTAAGGTAAAGGGTATTCAAAGGACAGGGTAAATTTCCTTTGATTAAATAGTGCACCGCGCTCAGACGACCTGATAGTTCCCGTCAACTGGCCGACCCAGGAACCGGGTGAAAGGACAACCAGGCGTTGGGCCTACGCCCCGGCGAGAGCCTACCAACCAGCTAGAGGAGACGCCGCGGGCCCGTGCCCTCGACCCCCAGTGCGTCGTAGGGGTTGGCGAGTTTGCACCGACTGATGGACAGGCAACCGCATCCGACACAGTCGGTGAAGCTGTCCCGGAGTTGTTCCAGGCGACGGATGCGCTGGTTGAGATCGTCCTGCCAACTGGCGGCCACCCGCCGCCAGTCGCCGGGGGTGGGGGTTCGCCCACCGGGCAGGTGATCGAGCGCGGCGCGGATGTCGGCCAGCGGGATGCCGACCCGCTGGGCGATACGGATGAGCGCGACCCGGCGGAGGGTGTCCCGTGGGTAGCGGCGCTGGTTGCCGGTGGTCCTGGTGCTGGTGATCAGGCCCTCCCGTTCGTAGAAGTGCAGGGCGGACACCGCGATCCCGCAGCGTTGGGCGACCTGCCCCACAGACAGGTCCTTGTCGTTCCAGGAAGGTTGCCTGACCATCGCCGATCCTCTGCTTGACCTCAAGTCCAGTTGAGGTCTTAACGTAGCCGGCGTGCCCTGAGCCCAGGTGCACCACCGCACGTTGCCGCACCCGAGGCCGCCCCACCCGTCACGCCGACGAACCGCCGATCCCACCGGCGGTGTGGTGATACCGCCCCAGGCCCACCCCGACAGGGAGAAGCGCCTTGACCAGCAGTAGATACCGCCTCGCCGTCATCATCGGCAGCGTCCGCCACGGCCGCTTCGGGGTGTCCGTGGCGCGATGGTTCGTCTCGCACGCAGCTCAGCGCGACAACATCGATATCGACCTTGTCGACCTGGCAGACCACCAGCACCCGGTCGACATGACCGACCATCCCGACACCGGACGGTTCGCCGGCCACATCGCCGACGCCGACGCGATCGTGATCGTCACACCCGAGTACAACCACAGCTACCCGGGGCCGCTGAAGACCGCGATCGACAGCGTGCGGGCCGAGTGGCGGGGTAAACCCGTCGCGTTCGTCTCCTACGGAGGACTGTCCGGCGGACTGCGATCGGTTGAGGCGCTGCGCGTCGTGTTCGCCGAACTGCACGCCACAACCATCCGTGAGACCGTGAGCTTTCACAACGCCTGGGATCAGTTCGACCACGCCGGACATGCCCAGCCCGGTCCGGCCGACAAGGCCGCTGCCGCGCTCCTGGACCAGCTCGGTTGGTGGGCCCTCGCCCTCCACGACGCCCGCACCGCCACGCCCTATCCCGCCTGACGGCTGATGACGCGGTGCAGGTCGCCTTGCCGATCCCACCATTGGCGGCGACTGACGCCGCGACCCTGGATGGAAGGTGGATGTGCCGGTGAGGGCAGTCGCCAAGCCCTCAGTAACCGGGCAGCGTCGCCCTCCCGACCAGGGCGACACGTCCGAAACATCAGCTACCCGCCATGGTCAGGGTGTGACCTACTGGAAGACAACGTCCAACTTGTTTGCGACCTGGGAGACGATATCAGCCACATCACCAAGCAGACTGTTCTGATCCTGTGATGCGCTCACCGGGAGCACGGGCGCTCCCCGTTCGTAGACGTCCGAGGCGATGATGTGGGCACGCACAAGAGTTGAGCCAACTCCGTGCTGCTTGTATGCGGCCTGCCAGTCGTCCCTGACGTCTTCCATCAGGCGCCGCCGGGTCAGGTCGATCAGTTCCTTGGTTATCGCATTCGAAACCTCATCGAGGATCGCCTGTATCGCGTCGTCGTTGGGCTGTCCTCCGGTCCACCGGACCGGCCGCTGCAACATGAGGTACAACTGCCGTTGCAGTTCGAAGAGCAGATCGGCAACAGGCTTGAGGTTGTCGTACTCATCTGACCACTCCTCGGCCAGTCGCCGGCTGAGAGCCTTGACCCGAGCCCAGTGTTCTTTCGGTACGGTCGGCTTGGGGTCCAGGCCGAGCAGGCCGTTCCACCTCTTATGGAAGCTCTTGGTGGCCTCGGTGACCGCGTGGGGCAGACTCATCCGATCGTAGACGGGTCGACTGGGACCGACATCGGCCGCCGATTCAGGATTTGCCAACAGAGCCAGGAGATCCTGGAACTGCCGAATCGACCTACTTCCGGTCTTTCGACGTGGATTCAGTGGTTCATGAATTCCGCCGACAAAGTACCGTGCCCGCTCGAGTCTGCGACGAAGCACACGCTCGGCCGAGGACCCGGAGTCCTCTCCGATCGACCTGAGCACGTTCTCGACAGAGGCACGCACGTGCTCCTCACGGGCCGAGAAGGTTGGAAGGTTGTCACCCCCGACCTGGTCGAAGTGAGTGAACAGGAAGTACAACTTCATCCCGTTGCCGGAAACCGCGATGCTTTTCAGCGCGGCAACCGGAGCGGCCTGCATCGGCTGTGTGGCATTGTCGACGAGCAGCACCGCGTCGACCTCCTCCAACTGTCGCACGACCGACGAGGACAGTTTGGCGGCCGACTTCGGGGTGTGTCCGAGCCCCTCGCCGTCGACAAGGACCAGCCTGGGCGGACCCGCGGCCCACTTCGGCGCGAACGGGCCACTGACCCTGATGCCGTTGACCAGTGGCGTCAGCAGGCGCCCGAACAACGGGGCATAGTTGCTCGAGAACCGGGTCACAACCCTGACGAACGCCGCTCGATCGCCGGTCGCCCACGACCAACTGGTGGGCCAGCCATGGCCGTTTCGCCGCAACTCGCCAACCTCCAGCGTGGCGAAGCGCTTCTCGATCTCGTCGATCAACGAGTCAACGATACTGTGAAACTCGTCGGACTGACGGAGTTCCGTGTCCAGGTTTTCTTCGATGTACTCCGTGACCACACGCTCATCGTCTTTACTGGCCGCGAACTCCGCTCGGACCGCATGGGCATGCCTTTCCACCACTTCACGCAGCGAGTGAAGTGCTCCCTGGACGACCTGGACAGTTACGCCGAGGTCGATACGGCCGTATTCGTCGGGATCGATGTCGTCAACGCCGTCGTCGACGACATCGTCATCAACAACGTCGTCCGGGTTCATGGTGGCCGAGCGGCCGAGCACATAGCTGAAACGGAACCGCTGGTTGACGTGGTCGAGGAGGCGGCGTGTGACCTCGTCGTCGCTTTTACCGTTGAACACGGCAAGGGCGGCCGCTGACACATTCTCGGCCAGGTAGTCGATTACCTCAGCTCGCGGCGCAAAGGTGACCACAGCCCGGTACGTGTCATCGTCGGTGGTGATCAGCTCTGTGTCGGCCACCGTCGTCTTCGCGGTCGAGGTCGAAGGAAACCGCTCGGAGTCCGGATCGGTGCCGAGAATCTGGCGCACCACGGTGGTCTTGCCTGCTCCGGTCGTGCCAAGGAGCAGTACCTTCCGGTATCCGTCCGCCGCGCCGGGAAGTGGAATGAATTCCTCCCGAAGTGCCGTGAAGTCCACCGGCGTAGCCTCCAAAACATTATAGAAAATCTCGACAACACGACCGTCGAACCGGCTCGCCGCGTCGACACGTGCGCTACGGTCCCAGAGCTCACGCGTGCCGAGAATCTCGTTCAACTCGTCGACCAGGATGTCCGCCTCGGTCTCGTCGGAGGTTCCGAGACTCATTCTCAGTCGACGGCCGGGTTGGCCGGTCCCAAGGTCCATCATGGCGGGGTGTCTGAAGATCACCGAATAGTTACCACGGCCTCGGTTTCGGCTTCTCGTTGCGGTGTGGAGCGTCATCAGATCCTTTTTCCTGCGGCGCGACAAGATCGATCCGACGCGCCACGTTACCCCGGTCAATGACCGGTACACCACGGAAGGCGGGTGAAGCCGCGCACGCCTGGTGAGCCGGTGATGCTGTTGTGGTGGCCTACCCCCACAGGTGAGCGCGCCGTACGACTGTCGAGCAGAGGCGTCAGACGGTCGCGGCATGCCCTGGGGGTCAGGTGCTCCCGGCCCAACCTGGCACCACCAGGTTCAGGACGTGGTGCAGGCGGCGCTCGCCGACCGCGCGCAGTTGAGGCAGCAGTAGCGTCGTGATCCCTGCCTCGGAGGCCGCACCGTCCCATCCCGCCCGGTCCCCGACCATGAGCACCCTGTCAGCGCGGAGACCGAGGCGTTCCAGTGCCACCGCGAAGACCGAGGGATGTGGCTTCGCCATACCCAGCTCACAGGAAAGCACCCAGGTGTGGATGAGCTCGCTCCACCGCGTGCTACGTGCGGTGCGGCGCTCGGCGAAGGCGGGGCGCAGATCGAAGTGGATGTCGCTGACAATCCCGATCCGCACACCGGCCTCGTGCAGGGTGGTGAGGAGCAGCTCGGTGTCCTCGGCGAAGGGATTCACCGAGGCGTCTGACTCCACTGCGTAGAGGGAGTCGGCGAGTTGCCCGTCCAGCGCGGCCGCCTCAAACCACGCGTAGTAGGCCGCACGGTGCACCGCCACATCGGTGTCGACGCTCGGCGAGTCCAGTGCCGACCGATCGGCGGCACGCAGGGAGGCGAGCACGTCCTCGACCGCCCCAGCCGTCGACGGGCGGCCGAGACGACAAAGCGCGATCTCGATCCACCGGCGATACGTCGGCGCCAGGGCAAGAGTGCCGCGCCAGTCGAGTAGAACCCCCTGGAAGTCGGTCGCCGGTCGGCTCTCCGCAGTGGATCCGGTGGTCACGGCCCGACACGGTACCCCGCCGCCCCGCCGTCGGACGGTGCAGGTTCTGCCCGGTGAAGCGCTGCGGGCACCGTGGCCGTGGTCGGAATCTCAGCAACCGCTTCTCCGTCGTGTCCAGGCATCAGTCGCCGACTACCGAACCCGTGTCCACTCGGAGCGTCGTCGTCGCCGTCCGTTCGGCTCGAGGCATCCCCATCCCTCGGTCCTCGGACAGCGGCCTCGTTCCCCGGCTACTCAGGTGAGGATGGCCGCGGCCTCACTCCGAACCGGGACCGTGTGTCGGTGGCGGGCCGGCGGGCCAACAGTGGGGCCGCGGCGGCAACGGCCAGAGCGGCCAGGGCGAGCGCGCCCAACGCCACCCGTAGGTTGGACAGTCCGGCGATCTGCCCCACCAGGCCGGGGCCGCCAAGCAGACCTACGTAGGCCAGTGCGGAGACCGCGCTGATGGTGCGCCCCCGGTCGGTCGCAGCGGCCCGGTGCCCGACAACGCGGTACAGGGTGGGTGTGGCGACGGAGATGCCAACCCCGGACAGCAGGAGTCCACCCAGGGCAGCGATCGGGCTGTTTGCCGTGGCCACCAGAACGGCACCTGGCGCGGCCAGCAGCCCGGAGCAGGCGAGCACCGTGACATCGGTGAGATGGTGACTGACAACGTGACCGCCCAACCGACCCAGCACGGCCGAACCAGCCAGTACACCAGGACCAAGGCCGGCAAGGGCGGGACCCGTGTGCAGGATGTCCTCGAAGAACACCGCCGTCCACTGCTGGAGCCCGTTCTCCACCAACAGGGCCAGCGCACCCACGATCCCCGCGATGACCACGAACGGGGTCAACACCGGGCGCCTCGCCCTCGCTCGGTCTGATGCCGCCGCCATCTCCGGCGAGCCGGGGCCGCCAGAGACTCGGTGGGCCAGGATCAGACCGCCCAGGAGCACGGTCGCGACGGTGGCGAGCACCACGGCCGGGTGCACACCGGCACCTCGTGTGAGTCCGGTGAGGACACTGCCAACGAGCAGACCGAACGAGAACATGGCGTGGGCCCGGTTGAGCACCCGGCGTCCGGTCTCGGCCTCCACGCGCACCGCGGCATGGTTGATCGACACGTCGAACCCGCCCGAACACGCACCGAACGCCAACAGGGTCACCACCAGAACCGGTACCGAGTGGGCGAGCGCCGGCAGTGGGGCGGTGAGAGCGAATCCGCACAGCACCACGAGAAACGTTCGGTCACCGAAGCGATCTGTGGCCCGACCGATCAACAGCATCGCGGGCAGGGCCGCCACACCGATACCCGTCAGCGCTGTCCCGAACACGGCGTCCGATGCGCCGGCGGCTGACCTGAGGCTCGGTAACGCAGCCGCGTAGATACCCCACACGAGTCCGAACCCGGCGAAGGCGCTCAGCACGAACGCCCCGCCATGTGTGGCCGCCCCGGCTCGGGGCAGCGAACTGGAACCCACGGATCCTCCAAGGTACTGGTGCTCGCCGACAGGGGGCCCACACCGGCGTCGCACTCACCGAGGTGGCACTCCGGCAGCGACCAGTGCACGCCGCGTTGGTGCACCCATCACCGAAGCGATGACCCCAGAAAACACGACAGGCGACCCGGCTCGCGCATTCCGCCGGCACCCGAGAAAACCGGCTCGCCGACACGGGACCGGGCGGGGCCTGAGGGTTGCACCCCAGCAAACAGAACAGGCGACCCGGCCCGCGCCCTCCGTGAGCATGCGCCGCCAGAAGCCTGTGGAGCTGAGGGGATTTGAACCCCTGACCGCCTTCGATGCGAACGATTCTCCGTTGTCGGTGGGTGTCGGATGGTGGCCAGTCGTGCGTTGACCCGCGGGTCGTCGGTCTGTGCGGTGGGCTGTGCCTCGCCGTCGCATGTGTTGCCGACTTTCTGCCGACGACTCGCGACCGCCGTGGTGGGCGATGACACGGCTTCCCTAGTTGTTGTGGGTCGAGAGGTTGTTGACGCTCCCACACTCATCGGATCTCGTTCTCGGGGTACTGGTCGTCGTAGGTCTGGCGGGCACGGGCGATGCCGTCGCGGTGTTCCGATGACCAGTCGGCGAGTGCCTTGACGAGGTGGGTAAGGCTCGCGCCGGTCTCGGTGAGGCGGTAGTCGACCTGGGCAGGCACTGTCGGATACACGGTCCGAAGTACGAGCCCGTCGCGTTC
>DATCXL010000662.1:0-10758 GCA_036565825.1 Mycobacteriales bacterium | reverse complement strand
CCACGCCGTGCCCGGTACCCACGCCGTGCCCGGTACCCACGCCGTGCCCGGTACCCACGCTGACGCCGGTGCCGACACAGATGTCGACACCGACGGCCCGGCAATGACCGGCGGCCGACCCGGAGGGCGCGTCCTGCTGTGCGCACCGGGCACCCTCGGCCACCTACATCCGATGATCCGACTGGCCATCGAGCTGCGCGCCGCCGGGCACGAGGTGCGACTGGCCACCAGTCCTGCGGCGGGTGGGCACGTGCGGTCCGCCGGACTCGTTCACCTGCCGGTGGGCGATGACCGGTTGGTCGGGTCGAGCGGGTACCGGTCGGGAGTCCAAACTGGTAGCCGTCAGGCGCCCGCCGAGCTGATACCCGACTGGCTGACCAATCTGCGACGCCACACCGCCCGGTGGCGACCCGACGTGGTCGTGCGGCCGTGGATGGAGGGCGCCAGCGCCCTGCTCGCCGCCGAACTGGCTGTCCCGCAGGCGGTCTGCGAGGTGGGGGTTCGCCCCCGGCCCGAACTGGTCGCGGACCATCCGGTCGCCGCCGCGCTTGCCTGCCACGGCTGGGGCCTGGGCGGGTTCTACGGTGATCTGTGGATCTCCTGCTACCCGCCGAGCTTCGCCCGCCCCGGTATCGAGACGCTACCGAACGAGCACCATGTCAGACCCTTGCTCTACGACGCCCACCCATCCCATCCGGTTCCGGACTGGGTGAACCGGCTGCCTGACGAGCCGTTGGTCTACGCCACCCTGGGCACAGCCCGGGGCCGGCCGCCCGGGATGTTCGAGCGGATGGTGGAGGCCTTCGCCGGTGAGCCCTACCACGCGGTGATCGCCATCGGACCAGGCCGTGATCCGGCCTCGGTGAGACCGAAGTCCATGCCGGACAACGTGCGTCTGGTGGGGTATGTCCCACAGTTGGCGTTGGTGCCGCGTTGCGCGGCGATCGTCTGCCACGGCGGTTTCAACACGGTCATGTGCGCGCTGACGTACGGGGTGCCGATCGGGTTCGTTCCGCTCGGGTCGGATCATGGTGCCAATGCGGCGCGATGCGTCGACATGGGGGTCGGCACCTGCTATCCGCGCCGGCTGTCCACCCCGTTCGTGCACGTACCGCCGGACCGGTTTGAGTCGCGGCCACTGCGTCAGATGGTGCGCCGGCTGCTCGACGGCTCGGATGCCCGGGTGGGCGCCGACCGGATCCGGGCGGAGATCGCGGCGTTGCCCGATGCCTGCCACGCGGCCGTTCTGGTCGGCAACCTGGTCGGTGGGAGGCCGGTGGCTGATGGCCGGTGAACGTGTCCGGGGCGATCGGAGGGCTCCGGGGGAACCGATGGCCCAGGTCGTGTACCTGGAGCGAGCCGTGCGGCTTCGCCGGGAGAACGCCGCGGCGACCGTCACCCCGCATCGGCGAACCTGGCGTCCCTACACCATGTTCTACGTCGGGCTGGTCGGGTTGGCCGGTGCACTGCTGGCCGATCCGACCGGATCCGCCCGGGAACTGTGCGGCGCGTGGCTGGTGCCCACCCTGGGCTGGGTGGCCGGGCACTACGGAGCCGACTACCTCGACCGTGAGTTTGACGCTGTCGCCAAGCGGCACCGACCGGTGTCCTCCGACTGGATGCGGCCGGTCACCGGGCTGGTCGGAATGGTGGTCTGCACCTCGGCCGGCGGGATGCTGGCGGTGGCGCTCAACTGGCGGACCGCGCCGCTGCTGGCGGCCATGCTGGTCGGCGGTGTCGCCTACAACGTCTTGTTCAGGGCACGCGGGCCGGCCGAAAACCTGACGCGTGGCGGTCTGACCGCGTTTGCCTTGCTGTTCGGCGCGATGGCTGTCCGACCGTATCCGCCGGCGGCGTTGCTGGTGGTGGCCGCCGTGTTCCTACTGCATGACACCGCCACCAACCTGGTTGGTGCGCTTCGCGACGTAGACGGTGACCGTGGATCGGGATACCGGACCTTTCCGGTGCGCCACGGGGTGACCGCCACGCTCACCGTGGTCACCGTGCTGTGCCTGCTGTGGTCGGTGTTGGCCGCGGTCGCTCCGTGGCTGCTGGGAGGGCGTGCGGCGGGCCGACCGGTGTTCTGGGGGATGCTGGGTGCGGCCTCGGTCCTGGCCACCGCGGCCGTGGTCATGTTGGTTCGTGTCGGTCGCAGGTTGTCGCCGCGACAGGCACTGCACGCGCACGAGTTGCTCACCCTGGAACGGTTGGTGCTGGCATGCGCGTTCGTTGGCCTGGCAGTCGGCCTTCCGGTGGCGCTGGCCCTGCTGGTACCGGCCGGGGCACTGAACGGATTGCTGTCGGTGTCGATGCGGTCGGGGTAGTACCGGCCGTCCCGGCCGGTACCAGGTATCCCGACGAGGTCAGGTGTTCCAACACAGCGGGAGCCGTCGGACACCGAACAGGAAGCGCAGCGCCAGCGGGTCCAGTGACACGTCGGGTACCTCCCAGCGGCCTGGCAGGCGCTCCAGCATCGCGGTCAGCGCGGTGCGCGCCTCCAGCCTGGCCAGCGTGGCACCCAGGCAGAAATGGATGCCGTGGCCGAGGGCCAGGTGCGGATTGGGCGACCGGTCGGGGTCGAAAAGGTCCGGTTGGTCGAACTGCTCCTCGTCCCGGTTCGCCGAGCCGATCACCGGGAAGACCAGATCCCCGGCCCGGACCGGCTGGTCGCCCACGGTGCTGTCCCTGGCCGCGTAGCGCACCACGATCTGCACCGGCGAGAGGTAACGCAGCACCTCCTCGAGCACCGTCGGCAGCGAGGTTGGATCCTCCCGCAGGCGCTCTACCAGTTCCGGCTGCGCATCCAGGCACAGCACCGTGTTACCGATCAGGTTGGTGGTCGTCTCGTGGCCGGCGACCAGCATCATGGCGCAGAAGTTGAGCAGCTCCCCGACGGTGAGGCGGCGTCCGTCCATCTCGGCGGCAAGCAAATCGGAGATCAGGTCGTCACCGGGCTCCCGTCGCCGCTGGTCGAGGATCTCCGTGAAGCAGGCGTACATCCCGGCGACGTGCGCGTCGGCGTCCGGGGCGGAGACGTCGCAGCCGCCGGCCAGGACCGCGTCAGACCAGCGCTTGAAGTCGCCGCGTCGTTGCGCCGGGATACCCAGCAGCTCGGAGATGACGATGACCGGCAGCGGATAGGCGAGGTCGGACACCACGTCGAACGAACCGTTGTGCAGGGCCCGTTCCAGCGCGGTGTCGATGACTGACCGGATGCGCGGCGCCATCCGGTCGACGGCCCGCTCGGTGAACCCGGTGCTGACCAGACCGCGCAGTTGGCGGTGCCGTGGTGGGTCGGCCCGCAGCATGGTGTCCTGACCCGGATCGGCCATCTGGCGACCGGGTTCGTCGGCACGGTGGCGGTGCGCCAGATTCGACCGGAAGGTGTCGTGATCGGACAGAACCTGCCTGGCGTCGGAGTAACGGTAGACATGCCAGGCATGGAACTGTTCGTCAAGGCAGACCGGTTGCTCGGCCCGCATCGACCGGTAGGTCTCGTAGGGGGAGAGGAGTTCTCGTAGGCTGGCCACGCACCTCATGGCACTCCTCCTTCCCGACACGCCCCTCCCCGACGGGCCCTTCCCGGTTCGGGGAGGCTCCGTTGGGGTGCGGACCGCGACACACCGGCCGGTGCGCGAGGGACGGGGTTCGGCGAGCATGGGAAGCAACCCCGGTCGCGCGACCGGGACGATCCGACGATCGCATGATCACACAGCTTCGCCGGTTCTGGCGCCCCGGGATTCCCTAGCTTCTTCGATTCACCCGGGTCCGCCGTCGACGCCGGCGGGGTTCCCTCCGACCGATCCGTCCCTGTGTCGGTGGCAGAGGTGTCCAGTGTCTGCGGGTCGGTCCACGGGAGCCTGGCCGGTGTCGACGAGGCCGGTCGTTTCGCGACGGGCACCGACTGTCAGCCCTACCCTGGGGAGGTCCGATGAACTCCACACGCCTGACGGGGCAGGTACCAACGTCGAAGGCGGATGTCATGGCGGACCGCTCAGATGCGGAGCGGCGAGCAGAGGCTCTGCGGCAACTCATCGAGATGACGGTGCCGGTCGAGCAGGCGGTCACCGAACTCGCGGAGTTCGGCCGGAGCGCGCCCCGTGCATTGGCCACGGTGACCAGCACCGACGCCGTCCGGGTACTCGACGGTTTTCTGGACGGGTCGTTACCGGCCGAGGACTGCCGGCGCTGGGCCGGAGCCCTACGCGCCCGCCGGGACCTGGCCGTCGGGCGGGGAGGTGAGCAACTGCTGCGGGCATTCTTGTTCGAACTGGCCACCCCGCAACTGTTCCGCCCGCTCAGCCGAGAGTTCGCCACCCGCTGGAAGCGGCGCCTGACGACTGCGCACTGACCGCCCGGCTGAGGGCGTCGGGCAAATCTCCCCACCTGTTGGACACCCTCGCGGTGCTGGTGCCGGGAACGAACCGTGGCTGGGCGGCGGGCTGGTCGCCGGGTGCGTACCCCCTGGCCGGCGCCCGTGGGCGGGCGGCCAGAATCAGGCGGCGGCGGGTGTTCGTTGGTGGGTCGGAGAGCGGGTGGAACCCGGTACCGGCCTGGTGTCGTCGCGTTAGTGTCCGAAGGTGGTCCTTCTCCGAAGGGAGCAATCGTGCTGGACAGTGCGATCGACGACGCCGTTTCCCAGGCTCTGGCCGTTGTACCCCGCGAGCACTACGCCGGCCATGCCGAGACGGGCCGCGTGCCGCACAGTACCGCCCCGGCCGCGGTGGAGCGGGACCTGCGACGGGCCGGGATCGGTCCCGGGATGAGGGTGCTGGAGATCGGCACGGGCACCGGCTACACCGGCGCGGTGCTGGCCGCGGTGGTCGGTGACGCAGGCCGGGTGGTGTCGATGGACATCAACCCACCCCTGATCGACCGCGCCGCCACCCTGCACGCGCGGCGGGGGGTGTCCAACGTGATCCTGCGCGCCGCTGACGGGCACCTTGGTGTGCCCGAGCACGGTCCGTATGACGCGGTTGTCGCCTGGGCCAGCCCGACAGAGATCCCGTCCGCATGGGTGGAGCAGTGCCGGACCGGCGCGAGGGTCTGTTCGCCGGTGTACCTCGCCCCGGTTGCCGGGGCGACCGGACATCTGTGTGCCGTGGTCGGTGACGGTGCCGATCTGCGTGACCCCCGGCTGGCCCCCGCCTTCTACACCGACATGGGTACCGAGGCGGTGCCCGACTTCGGGGCCCCCGTGCACTACGTGGACGCCCACGACGATCTGGCCGGCGGGGGAGTGGTGTGGGTGAGCACCGCCTGGCGTGGCCAGTATCCCGGGCATGATCCGGTCACAACGCTGGCGATGTTGCGTGACCCCGAGTACACCGAAGCGGTCGCACTGGGTGACACCCAGGAGGACAGAGCGATCGCCTGGCGACGTTTCCGCTCGTACTGTACGGGCCGCGATCCGTCCAACCTGACCTCCTACGGCACCGTGGGCTCGGCCCTGGTGTCGGCGATCGGGTTCAGCAGTGGCATGAACGCGGCCGCGCTGACCAGCGACGGGGAACTGATCGCCAACGGATTCGACTCACCCGCGTTGACCAAGGTCCGCGACTACTTCGCCGAATGGGAGGCCGGTGGTCGCCCGGGCGTGGAGACCCTGCGTCCGGTGCTGCGTTCGACCGGCACCGGGTGGCAGGTGCGCACCACCCCGACCCGGTTGGCCCGCCGACGGCCCGCCACCCGGTAGACAGCGTCAGCCGTCCCCGGGACGTTCGGAGTTCAGACCGGTTCTGTGGGCCGGCCGGTGGTGACCAGGTCCAGGGACACCGAGAGCACGGCATCACGCAGTTCCTCGGGGGTGTGGCAGTCGTCCTCGAGCATCGCCGGGGCCAGGTGCAGGGTGGCCACCGCCGCCAGGGCCCGGATCCGCTGGGTGAGCGGATCCTGCGGAGCGGCCAGCAGCACGCGCAACGCCGCCATCCGGTCCTTGAACCTGGATCCGATCGTCACCCGTTCGGCTGACGGGTTCTGCTGGAAGAACCGCATCGCGGTCTGTCGACGCAGCACCACGTCGGCGTACCTGCGGATGATCTCCTGTCGGGTCACGTCGGTCACCGGCTGTGCCCGGCCCCACTCGATGACCTCCTCGAGCTCGTCCAGGAAGTCCTGGACGCAACTGGACACGATGTCGTCCTTGGTCTTGAAGTGGTAGTACAGCGCGGCCTTGGTGACGCCGAGCCGGTCGGCGATCTCACGCAGTGAGGTCTTGTCGTAGCCCTGTTCGACGAACAGGTCCAGTGCGACTGCCTGGATGCGGGCGCGGGTACTCCCACCCTCGTGATGCTCGGTCATGATCGTGTCGATTCGCTCTCCGCATACTTACTTGACGGCCGGCTAGTGACCAGCATAGCGTCTGGACATACGCGCTAGCCGGCCGGCAGGTAAGCCATCGAAAGCTTGGTCCAGTTCCAGTTGGGGGAGCCTGTCCGTGACGTCCACACCACCGGCGGTAGCACGACGAGAGGTACTCGTGGTGTTGCCGGGCCTGCTGCTGACCATGATGCTCGCGATGCTCGACAACATGATCGTGGGCACCGCCATGCCACGAATCGTCGGCGAACTCGGCGGTCTCGCACACCTGTCCTGGGTGGTGACCGCCTACGTCCTCGCCTCCACCGTGTCCACCCCGCTGTACGGCAAGCTCGGCGACCTCTACGGCCGCAAACGACTGTTCCTCACCTCGATCGTGATCTTCCTGGTGGGTTCGGCGCTGTCCGGCCTGTCGCAGAGCATGACGGAGCTGATCACCTTCCGGGCGTTGCAGGGGCTCGGGGCAGGTGGGCTGATCGTCGGTGTGCTGGCGATCATCGGTGACCTGGTGCCACCCCGGGAACGTGGCCGCTACCAGGGCTACACCGCGGGCGTGATGGCCATCGCCATGATGGGCGGGCCGTTGGTGGGTGGGTTTCTCACCGACCACCTGTCCTGGCGCTGGGCCTTCTACGTGAACCTGCCACTGGGCGGGATCGCGCTGGTACTGGTCGCCGCCACGCTCCATCTGCCCCGGCACCGGGTGAGCCACCGGATCGACTACCTGGGCGCCGCACTGCTCGCAGTCGGCACCACCGCGTTGGTGCTGCTGGCCACCTGGGGTGGGTCCCGGTATGCCTGGGACTCCGCACCGACCGTGGGCCTGGCCGTGCTGGGGGCCCTGGCGATGGGCGCACTGATTCTGACCGAACAGCGGGCCGCCGAGCCGATCCTGCCGCTCCGGTTGTTCGCCGACCGCAACTTCTCGGTGTCCTCGGCGATGAGCTTCCTGGTCGGCTTCGCCATGTTCGGTGCGGTCACCTTCCTGCCGTTGTACCAGCAGACGGTGCAGGGCGCGTCGGCGACCAACAGCGGTGAACTGCTGATGCCGATGCTCGCCGGCATGTTGGTCACCTCGCTGGTGGCCGGGCAACTGACCACCCGGACCGGCCGGTACAAGGTGTTCCCGATCCTCGGTGGCGGCAGTATGACGGTGGGGATGTACCTGCTGTCCCTGCTCGCGGTGGGTACCAGTCGGCTCACCTCGTCGCTCTACATGGTGGTGCTCGGCGTCGGAATGGGTTTCATGATGCAGATCGTGATGCTGATCGCGCAGAACAGCGTGGGCCCGCGCGACATGGGCGTGGCCAGCAGCACGAACATGTTCTTCCGCTCGGTCGGCGGGTCGTTCGGGGTGTCGATCTTCGGTGCCATCTTCACCAGCCGGCTCCACGGCGCACTGACGGCAGGCGGGGCACCTGCTGCCGCCGGCACGCTGTCCGGCAGCGGGGGCAACCTGGACCCGGCCACCCTGCACAACCTGCCCGCCCCGGTCCGGGACGGATACCTGCACGCGGTCGCGCACGCCACCCAGGGCGTGTTCGGCTGGGCGATGCTCTTCGGCGCGGCCGCGTTCCTACTCGCCTGGGGGATCAGGGCGGTGCCGTTGCGCGGCCACAACCCGCGTCCGCCGACCCAGGAAGACGAACTGGTCCCAGCTCGCTGACCCGCCCGGCACCAGCGGCTCGAACGCTGCCGGCGAGGACGCTGTGATCTGGATGCTGCGGATCCGGATGCTGCCGTCGCCGTGTCAGGCAGGACCGCGCGATGCGTGTGGGTCTGTTCTCACGTGTTCTCACGCCCTGTCCTGCTCCACATGTGGAACAGGACAGGGCGTTGCCAGGGGTATTCCCCGGGCCGATGCGGCATGGCAACGTGTGGCCGACGACCACTTCGGCATGGGAGGGCACCATGGCGCGCACGCATTACCACCCCGACCAGGTCCACTTCCGGTGGGACCCCCGACTCGAACCGGCGCTGACGGTCGCGGACGGGGACACGGTCGTCTTCGAGTTACCTGACGTCACCGACGGACAGATCTCACCGACCTCCACCGCCGACCTTCTCGCGGACCTGGACTGGGACCGGGTGTACGCGTTGGCCGGGCCCATCGCGGTGGAGCATGCCCAGCCCGGTGACACGGTGGAGATCGAGGTCGTCGACCTGCACACCCGGGGCTGGGGGTGGACCGGCACCATCCCCGGATTCGGTCTGCTGGCCGAGGAGTTCGGTGAGGCACACCTGCACATCTGGGATCTGTCCGACGGACGGACCGCACCGTTCGCCGACATCGCCACCGTTCCCGTGCGGCCGTTCTGCGGCACCATGGGGGTCTGCCCGGACACAGCCGAACCGTTGGCGGTGATGCCTCCGGGACACTTCGGCGGCAACATCGACTGCCGTGACCTGGTGCGTGGCGCACGGCTGTTCCTGCCCGTGCAGGTGCCGGGGGCCTACTTCAGCGTCGGCGACCCGCACGCCGCCCAGGGCGACGGTGAGGTCTGCGTGACCGCGATCGAGTGTCCGATGTGGGCTTCGCTGCGGTTCCGGCTACACCGGGGACGGTCGATTCCGGCCCCGCAGTTCCAGACTCCCGGGCCACTGCGGGCGGGCATCGAGGGTGCCGGGTACTACGCCACCATGGGGGTGGCCACTGACCTGATGACCGCGGCGAAGGCAGCCACCCGTGCGATGGTCGACCACATCAGCGACACCTACCGGGTCGAGCCTGTCGACGCCTACGTGTTGTCCAGCGTCGCGGTGGACCTGAAGGTGACCGAGGTGGTCGACGCGCCACAGTGGATCGTGTCGGCCTACCTACCACTGTCCATCTTCGACCGCTGACCGCCAGCAACCCGACCGATCCGCTCATCCCTCGTGGACCTGCTCGACATCCAGGTCGACGTACCGCACACTGCGGGCGATCTCCTCCAGTCGCTGGGCGAACTCCTGGGTGGCGGGCAGTTCGCTGTTACGTACCGCGTCGGCGTATGACCCGAACTCCACGATGTCGATGTAACGGTCACGGTCGGTGTGGTGCCGACACCAGGTGTTACGGATGGTGGTCCGTTGACCCGTGGTGCGGGCCCGCCACTCCTCTTCCAGCGCCACCGCCTCGCCGTAACGGCTGGCGTCGATCTCCAGGTCGATGATCTGCACGAATGCCATGTTCGCAACTCCAGTCCTGTTCTCCGGCACCCTGATCGGCACGTCAGCGTGATCGTTGCCTGGGCCGCTGCGCGGGTTGTTCCTCCTCCTCCTCCTCCTCGTCTTCGCCCTCTTCGTCCTCGTCTTCGTCGTAGTCCTCTTCCTCTTCCCCGTCCTCTTGCTCTTCCTCTTCTTCTTCTCCTTCTTCTTCTCCTTCTTCTTCTTCTTCGCCCTCGCCGTTCTCACCGGGTTCCCGGACCACCTCGCCGTCACGGATCTCCCCGCGCCAGCCGCCCTCCGGCTCGGCCTCACCCATCATCACGAAGCGGCGGAAGAGCTTCAGGTCCAGTCGGGCTCGGCGGCCCGCCGTCCGCCACAGGTTCGCGGTCTTCTCCACGAAGCCCACCGGGAAGTACTGGAGCGACACGACGATCTTCGTCAGGCTCTCTCCCATCGGGTGGAAGGTCACCACACCGTTGACCGTCCCCTGGTTGCCCTCCGACGTCCACGCGATGCGCTTGTCGGGGATCTGCTCGGTGATGGTCGACTCCCAGGTACGCTGGGAGAACAGGATCTTCGCGTTCCACTTGACCTTCGCCGGCTCCTCCTGGTCGACCGACTGCGCGGCCTTGGACCACTTGGGGAACTCGGTGAACTTGGTCCACTGGTTGTAGGCCACCTGTACCGGTACGGCGACGTCGATGTCCTCGATGATGGTGGTGAAACTGCCCCCGCTGGGACCGCCGCCTCCTCCGTCACCGCCGCCCTTCTTGAATGGTGCGGTCACCTTCTCACCCAGACCCTTCGCTCCTGCCTTGGCCACCGCTTTGGCCGGCTGCTCGCCCTGCATGACGCCCTTGGCCGCCTGACCAAGCACCCCGGATCCGTTCCCCCCGCCCTGGGCCACGTCGGTGAGTCGTTGGGTCAACTCACCGACCTTGCCTCCGGCGTTGCCCAGCACCCGCTTCGCCTGCGCGGCCAGGAAGTCCTGCACCTCGTTGAGGAGTCGCTCAGTCGCCGGATTCTTGGACGCGGCCTCCCGAATGGACCCGACCGCACCGGCCAATCCGTTGCCGCTCTGGCCCCCTTGTGCTGCCATCTGGCTGTCTCCCTCGGATCAGGAACCGCCGGTTCGGCGGGTTCGAGCGGTCTTGGCCGGTGACTGCCGGCCCGTCCTTTCCGGATCGGGCCGTGGGCGCCGCCGTGGTGTGTCGTCGCTGGTCGCCAGTCGCCGCCCGGAACCGGCTCGCCTGGCCGGCCGTTCAGGCTCCTGGGCCGACGGCCGGTGCCGTA
>DATCXL010000643.1:0-4165 GCA_036565825.1 Mycobacteriales bacterium | reverse complement strand
GCCGCAGTCCCGCCTGCGCGCCTACCTGGCGCGCAGGCGGGACACTCACAACAAGACTCACTCGTGAGCGACCGGATACCCGACGGTCAACTCAAGAGTCCTTCGAGCAACAGCGGCCCCACTGTCGGAGGGGCGTCTAGCATGTGCCCCCGAACCGAAGAGGAGGGGAGCACACACCCGATGCGGTTCGAGGACATCGCCTTCCTGCGCGAGCACGACGCCGCGTGGAAGTTGCTGCGCGCAGACAACGCGCCGCTCGTCCTGAGCCTTCTCCACCGGGTCTTCGTCGAGGGCAATGCGCGGTCGATCTCGGCCACCGAGCTGACCAGCCAGCTCGACGACGAGCTCTACGCGCTGAACGAACGGCTCGGGGACGGGAGGTTCCCGACGCCGGCCCGCGAGTACCTCAACGACTGGTCCAGGCCCGAGCTGGGCTGGCTGCGCAAGTACTACCCCACAGGATCCGACGAGGTGCACTTCGACGCCACCCCGGCGGTCGAGAAGGCGCTGTCGTGGCTGAGTTCGTTGCAGGCGCGCTCGTTCGTCGGCACCGAGTCGCGGCTGAACATCCTCTTCGAGCTGTTGCGCCAGGTCGTCTACGGCGCGGAGGACGACCCCGACGTCCGGCTCGCCGAGCTGCATCGGCGCCGTCAAGAGATCGACCTCGAGATCGCCGAGGTCGAGGGGGGCAACATCGCCGTTCTCGACCCGTCCGCGCAACGCGACCGCTACCAGCAGTTCGCCGCCACGGCTCGGGGGCTGCTGGCCGACTTCCGTGAGGTCGAGGCGAACTTCCGGGCGCTTGATCGTGACCTGCGCGAACGGGTCGCGGTGTGGAGCGGCTCCAAGGGCGAGCTGCTCGACGAAGTGCTCGGCTATCGCGATGTCATCACCGGTTCCGACCAGGGGCGAAGCTTCCAGGCGTTCTACGACTTCCTACTCTCGCCGCAGCGGCAGGCCGAGCTCACCGAGCTGCTCGACAGGATCCAGCAACTGGCGGCCATCGACGAGAAGGACCCGCGAATGCGTCGGATCCACTACGACTGGCTCGACGCCGCGGAGCCTGACCGACACGGTGGACGCGCTGCGGGCTGCCCTGGACGAGGCGCCCCACCTGCCCGGATGAACCCACGGTGACCGCCGAGACCGTGCCCGGTCGGTCCGACCAACCCCGGTCCGACCAACCCCGGTCCGACCAACCAGGTGTACTGGCCCTGGCGATACCCGCGCTGGGCGTGCTGGCCGCCGAACCGCTGTACGTGCTCGTCGACACCGCGGTGGTCGGTCACCTCGGTGCCCTGCCGCTCGGGGCGCTGGCAGTGGGCGGCACACTGCTGTCCCAGGTCGCCGCGCAGGGCAACTTCCTCGCCTATGGCACCACCGGGCGTGCAGCACGTCTGCATGGCGCCGGCCGTCGGGCCGATGCCGTCCGAGAGGGCGTCGCGGCTTCCTGGCTGGCGCTGGTTGTCGGACTGGTCGTCGTTGTGGCCGGGGAACTGTTGGCCGGGCCGGCCACCCGGTTGATCGCCGGCCCCGGTGCGGTTGCCGATGCGGCCGAGCGGTGGCTGCGGGTGGCCGTGCTGGGTGCGCCGTTCATCCTGCTCACCATCGCCGGCAACGGGTGGATGCGTGGGGTGCAGGACACCCGTCGTCCGCTGTGGTACGTGGTCGGCGCCAACCTGCTCTCCGCGGCGCTGTGCCCACTGCTGGTCTATCCGGCCGGGCTGGGACTGACCGGATCGGCGATCGCGAACGTCACCGCGCAGGTGACCGGGGCGACGCTGTTCGTCCGGGCGTTGGTGGTCGAACGGGTGTCGCTCGCCCCGCCGGCCGCCAGCATGCGGGCCCAACTGGTGCTGGCCCGCGACCTGGTGGTGCGCACCCTGGGGATGCAGGCGTGCTTCCTCGCCGCGGCCGGTGTGGCTGCCCGGATGGGCACCGCGCAGATCGCCGCGCACCAGGTGGCACTACAACTGTGGACGTTCCTGGCCCTGGTGTTGGACTCGTTCGCCATCGCGGCCCAGGCCCTGGTCGGCGCGGCACTTGGCGCCGGCGACCGGGCTGGTGCCCGGGCCACCGCCGGTACGGTGGCCCGCTACGGGGGTCTGACCGGTGTCGGGTTCGGCGCGGTACTGCTGGCCGGCTGGTGGGCCGTGCCGGCGTTGTTCACCTCGGACGCTTCGGTGATCAACCAGACCCATCTGGCCTGGCCGTGGCTGGCCGGCATGCAACCGGTGGCCGGGGTCGTGTTCGCGTTGGACGGGGTGCTGCTCGGGGCTGGCGACGTGGGTTTCCTGCGGACGCTCACCGTCGGTGCCGCGCTGCTCGGTTTCCTCCCCGCCACCATCGCGGCCTATGTGCTGCATCTGGGGCTGGGAGGGGTGTGGGCTGGATTGACCTTGTTCGTGGTGGTGCGTCTGGTGGGCATGGTGTACCGGACCCGAGGGGCACGCTGGGCCCTACCGGGCGCGCCGTAGACGACTGGTTCCAGACTGCCTTCCGGTCGCCCCGCCGGCGACGCTGTTGAGGGGTGTGGGGCGGGGCTGCCCCACAGAGGACACAGCAACGCCGGCTCTCGCACTGCGAACCATCCGGGCCGGGTGGGTGACCTGTCTGGATGCACGGAACAATGTCCGACCGTGGCGGAGAGCGGACTGGTGTTGGTGGACAAGCCGGCTGGCTGGACCTCGCACGACGTGGTTGCCCGGGTGCGCAGGCTGGCCGGTACCCGCCGGGTCGGCCACGCCGGGACACTTGATCCGATGGCCACCGGCGTGCTGGTCGTCGGAGTCGAGCGTGCGACCAAGCTACTCGGCCTGCTGACCCTGCGGGACAAGGCCTACGACGCGACGATGCGCCTCGGTCAGTCCACCGTCACCGACGATGCCGCGGGCGAGGTGGTCGGCGGTGCCGACGCAGACCACCTCACCGAGGCCGCGGTACGTGCCGGGCTGGCCGAGCTGACCGGCGAGATCGAGCAGGTGCCCTCGGCGGTGTCCGCGGTGAAGGTGGAGGGCCGACGCGCCTACGCCAGGGTGCGGGCGGGAGAGGACGTGGCACTGGCGCCTCGGCGGGTCCGTGTCACCCGGTTGGATCTGCTCGACTTCCGACCGTGCGGAAACGGACTGGTCGATCTGGACGTGTCGGTGGAATGCGGTTCGGGTACCTACGTGCGGGCGCTGGCCCGTGACCTGGGCGCCGCGATGGGGGTGGGCGGCCACCTCACCGCGTTGCGTCGGACCCGGGTCGGGCCGTTCACCGTGGAGGCCTGCCACACACTGGAGGAGTTGGCCGGGCGGGCTGATCCGGTCGACGTACCACTGGATCGCACCGTCGCCCAGGCGTTCGCCCGTCGGGACGTCACCGCCGACCAGGCCCGGTCGCTCGCCCACGGCGGAAGGTTGCCGGCGGTCGGGATCGACGGCACCTACGGCGCGTTCGACCCGGACGGCCACGTGATCGCGATGCTGCGCGAGGAGCGGGGCACGGCCCGCCCGGTGGTGGTGCTACGGCCGGCGTGACGGCCCGGCCTTCCACAGCGGGTAGTTGATGCCGGCCAGCCGGTTGATCGTCCAGCCCTGCACCAGCAGCAGGAACACCGCGAGCATGAGCATGCCCATCTCCTGGGGGGTGTTGAGGATACCCATACTGACGATCAGCGTGGTGGCTCCGGCGGGGGGATGGGGTACCCGCAGCCACACCATCAATCCGGCGCACAGTCCGAGTGACAGCGCGGCCGCGCCGACCCGCTCGAAGGTGACGCCCTCCTCCAGCGCCGACCCGGTGCCCCGCAGGCTGAACACGACCCAACGACAGGTAACCGGTGACGATGCCGATGAAGTGACCGCACAGCGTGTTGCGGGGTGAGGCGGTCGGCTGGCGTGGCGCGGAGAACAGCAGGAACGCGGTCGGTCCCAGCGACGGGAAGACCAGCGGCTGTCGGGTGACCAGCGCGGCCAGGGCCATCAACGCAATGGAGAGGAAGCCGTTGACCAGTGCGAACAGGCCCGATGGTGGCCTTGGCGGGCGGTCGTGGCGGCTTTCCCGGTGATCCATGTCGGGTGTGATGGTCGCATGTTGGATGTCGGCCGTACACGTGGAGTGGCCGGTGTTACCGGGAGGGTGACGGCTGGGTGCGGCGTGCGGCGGGTCAGGGGGCCAGGTC
>DATCXL010000348.1:0-3573 GCA_036565825.1 Mycobacteriales bacterium | reverse complement strand
CTGCCGAACGGTGACAACGCTCCCGGCATCTCCGTGGCGAACTCGCTGATCCCGATGTTCGGCAACGCTGGGGCGGTCTCCCGGCGGCTCCCCGGCTTGTCGGCCACAATCCACCTCCGTTGAACGGTTCGTCACCGTCAGTCTGTCGCACCGGCCACCACCCTGCCAGGGCCGAACGGCCCGCCGACACTGGTCGGCCTGGTCAGGCTGTCCGTCCAGTCCCACCCGGTCGAGGAACGCGGTGGCCGGCGCTCCACCACTCGTACGAAGTCCGGTCCTGCCACGGCCGGCACCCTACCTACCGGCTACGACATGATCCGGCCTCACCAACGCCCCGGCAGGCATCGGCGGCACCTGTCCGAACCCGGCGTCACCGGCCGACAGGTCCCGGTACCGCACCCGGTGACGGCAGGTTCTACCGTTGGGGGGATGACCACGCTCGGCCACCGCAGTCTGGCCTCCTGGCTGCGGGCCCGATCCGACGAGGCGCTCGCGGCTCTGCTGCGCGAGCGCCCCGACGTCGCCATGCCGGCTCCGGCCGACACCGGCGTGCTGGCCGGGCGGCTGACCGTGCGGGTTTCCATAGTGCGCGCCATGGACCATCTCGACGCGTTCACCCTGGACGTCCTACAGGGCCTGTTGTTGCTCGCCGAGCACGGACCGACCGACTGGACCGCACTGCGTGGGCTGACCGCGCCCGAGGTGCCCGATGACACGCTGCGGGCGGCGGTGGACCGGTTGTTCGATCTGGCACTGGCCTGGGGTGACGACCAGGCACTGCGCCCCACCGGCGGGGTGCGAGACGCGACCGGCGCCTACCCGCTCGGCCTGGGCCGGCCGGTCGAGGTACTGCTCACGTCCTATTCCAGTGAACAGGTCACCCCGCTGCTGGAGTCACTGGACCTGCCGCAGACGCACCAACCCGAGGCGGTCGGACTGGTCGCCGAGGTGTTCGACGACCCGGCCAGGTTGACTGCCCTGCTGGCCCGGTGCGGCGCCGACGAACATGCCGTGGTGGACCAACTCGCCGCCGGGCCGCCGCTCGGGTCGGTGCACGACGCGACCCGGCCGGTCCGGGCCGTCGACGCGGACAACCCGGTGCGCTGGTTGCTCGCGCACGGCCTGCTGGTGGCGATCGACCGGCGCACGGTGGAACTGCCCAGACAGGTGGGCCTGGCCGTGCGCGGCCACCCACTCGGCCAGAACTGGCAGCCCCCATCGGTACGCGCCCGCGACGTCGGACAGGCCGCGGTGGACTCGGCCGCAGCCGGTCAGGCAGCCGACGCGGTCCGGCTGGTCGAGACACTGCTTCGCGGGTGGAGCGAGTCACCGCCGGGCGTGCTGCGCGGCGGAGGCGTGGGAATCCGCGACCTGCGTCGTACCGCCCGCACGCTGGACCTGTCCGACCACACCACCGCGCTGTATGTCGAGGTCGCACACGCGGCCGGGTTGCTGGACGGCTCCGACGACACCGACCCGGTGTGGCTGCCCACCTCGGCGTTTGACAAGTGGGCGGACCTTCCTCCGGTGCAGCGGTGGGTCGCCCTGGCCACCGCATGGCTGGACCTGTCCCGGCTACCCGGTCTGGTGGGGGAACGTGACGAGCGCGACCGCACCCTCAACGCGTTGTCGGTGAACCTGCGCCACACCTCGGCTCCGGCCGGACGAGCCCGCGTGCTGACCGCGTTGGCCGAACAGCCCGCCGGGTACGCACCGCGCACCGACGACCTGGTCGGCCTACTGACCTGGCGGGCACCCCGGCATGGCGGCCGGCAGCTCGACCGGCTGGTGACCTGGACGTTGGCCGAGGCCGAGGCACTGGGCCTGGTCGGCCGCGGCGCGCTCGCCTCCTATGCCCGGCCGATCCTGCCCGAACGCCGCGCCGAACCCGGCCCGGCACTGGCCAGGCTGCTGCCCACGCCGGTGGACCACGTGCTGATCCAGGCCGACCTGACCGCGGTGGCACCGGGGCCGCTGGAACCGGACCTGGCCAGGGATCTGGCCCTGGTGGCCGACGTGGAGTCCTCCGGGGCTGCCACCGTGTACCGGATCAGCGCGGCCACGGTGCGGCGCGCGTTGGACGCCGGGCTGGCGGCCACCGACCTGCACGAACTGTTCGCGTCCCGGTCCCGCACACCGGTGCCACAGGCGCTGCGCTACCTGGTCGACGACACGGCCCGTCGACACGGCCGGCTGCGCGTCGGTGGCGCCGGGGCGTACCTACGCTGCGACGACGAGTCACTGCTCGCCGAGGTGCTGGCTGACGTCGGCACCCGGGTGTTGCGGCTGCGCCGGCTCGCGCCGACGGTGGCTGTGTCACCGTTGCGGGTGCGCCAACTGCTGGAGGTACTGCGGGAACGCGGGTACGTCCCGGCGGCCGAGTCCGCCGAGGGTGGCGTGCTGCTGGCCCGGCCGGAGGCCAGGCGGGCCCTGACGCGCCCGGAACGTCCTGGGTTCGGGGCGCCGGGGCTACGGCCCGCACAGGCCGACGAGATCGTCCGGGCGCTGCGATCCGGCGACCAGATCGCCCGTGACACCCGTCGCACCGCAGGGGGTTCGGCCACCGGAACCGACGCGGTGGACATCCTGGCGTTGCTGCAACGCGCCCTTCGGGAGGGCCATCCGGTACTGCTCGGTTACGTCAACGCGCAGGGTGGCGCCTCCACCCGGGTGGTGGACCCCGAGTCGGTCAGCGGCGGCTTCCTACGCGGTTTTGACCACCGCAATGATGAGATTCACACCTTTGTGCTGCATCGCGTCACCTCAGCTCGCATTCTCGATTCCGACAATCCGGGATGATCAATATGATCACGGCAACCATCAGGTCTGTGGCGTCGGCACCGACGCCGCGGGTGACAGGGCATGCCGCCCAGACTGGGACACTGGACGGGTGAATGACGGCCCGTTGATCGTCCAGTCGGACAAGACCCTGTTGCTTGAGGTCGACCATGCCCTCTACGGGCCGGCCCGCAACGCCATCGCACCGTTCGCCGAGCTGGAACGCTCCCCCGAACACGTGCACACCTATCGGCTCACCCCGCTGGGGTTGTGGAACGCCCGGGCCGCCGGACACGACGCCGAACAGGTGGTCGACGCGCTGGTGCGGTTCAGCCGCTACCCGGTGCCCAACGCGCTGCTGGTCGACGTGGCCGAGACGATGGCCCGATACGGGCGGTTGCAACTGGTCAACAACCCAACCCACGGGTTGGTACTGCACGCACTGGACCGCGCCGTGCTGGAGGAGGTGCTCCGGCAGAAGAAAATCGCCCCGATGCTCGGGGCGCGGCTCGACGACGACACGGTGCTGGTGTTCGGGTCCGAACGCGGTCGACTCAAGCAGGCGCTGCTGCGGGTCGGCTGGCCCGCCGAGGACCTGGCCGGCTACGTGGACGGAGAGGCCCACCCGATCGCGTTGCGTGAGGATGGCTGGACGCTGCGGCCGTACCAGCACGAGGCGGTGGACGGGTTCTGGGCCGGCGGTTCGGGGGTGGTGGTGCTGCCCTGCGGCGCCGGCAAGACCCTGGTCGGCGCGGCGGCGATGGCCCGGGCGCAGGCCACCACCCTGATCCTGGT
>DATCXL010000621.1:0-3445 GCA_036565825.1 Mycobacteriales bacterium | reverse complement strand
ACACGCGCCGGGAGACCGGTGTGGCGTTCCCGCCGGGACCATCCCCGCGTGCGCGGGGAGCACGGCACGGAGAGGGTGAGCATCTGGCCGCGCTTGGGACCATCCCCGCGTGCGCGGGGAGCACAGTCCGGCGCCGACGGTCAGGGGGTGGGCGGCGGGACCATCCCCGCGTGCGCGGGGAGCACACTTACCGACCTGCGATTTTATCTGGCCGAGGTGTGGATTTCGAGCACTTTCGAAGCTTCGGACATTACGGACATGCTTTCGATTAGGGGCTGGGCTGTCTGGAGTAGCGTGGACGGTGGGAAGACGGCAAGCTGTTGATCCGACTGGTTCACCGTTGGCGGTATCGGCGGCGTTTGGCAGCGTTGCTCCAGCCGGTGGGTGGCGGGGCTGCGGCGACCGCGGGTGCATCCTTCGGGCGGCGGATTAGGGTGAGGCCTTCGTGATCGACCGGATGCCATTTGTGGTCGTGGGTTTCGAAGGTGAAGCCCTGCTCGTTGTTGGTGGTGTAGGCCAGTAGGGCTCGTCCGGTATCGGCGTATTGCTGAACTTCTACCCATAGTGCTTCACGGATGCGTGCCGAAGGGCCGCCGATGAACACGCCGGGGGAGATTTCCATGAGCCAGCGGGTGAGGAACCCGCGGAGTCCGGTGGGGCAGCGCGTTAGGACGACAATGGTCACCAGTCCACCTCGTACACGTGGTCGTCGGCGTAGTTGCGGCCGGATTCGACTTCGATGCCGTGGTCGCTTTGGAGAGTGACGCGGTCAACGTCGTCGTCGGCAGGGGCAGTGTCGTCGGCGAGGAGGAGGTGCTTTATGTCGTCGACGCAGCGTTTGAGCAGGCCGACGCGGTTGATGTGATCGCGGATGGCGCGGCGTGTGCGTGAGCCGACGTCGTCGGGGCTTTCGGCGGCGACGTCGAAGGCGATTGGGATGGCTATCTCGGTTTTGTACAGATCGGCGATGTCGAGGACGAAGGCGAGTTCGTGTCCGGAGTGGATAAAGCCGAGTCCTGGGGCGCAGCCGAGTGCAGTGACCGTGGTCTGAGCGATGCCGTACATGCACTGAGCGGCCGCGGTAATGGCTTGGTTGGCGGGGTCGCCGGAGGTGAAGTCACCAGGAAGGTAGACGCGGCCGTTCCAGGAGAGGCCGACGCGGTCGGCTTGGGCGCGGTAGCAGTCTTTTACTCGGCGCCCTTCACGGCCGAGGAGTTCGTGGCGGGTAAGGCCGGCGACGTCCTCACCGGGAAAGCGCATCCGATACATTTCGCGGGCCACGTCCAGCCGGGTGCGGCGGTTGGCCCACTTGGTGGCCTGTGCTTCGACCAGAGCCGAGGAGCGGTTGAGTGACCGCCCGCCTGAGTAGAACCGCACGCCGTGTTCGCCGACCCACACCACGCCTGCCCCGCTGTCTCCTAACACGCTCATTGCCTGGTGGGTGACTCGTGTGCCGGGGCCAAGAAGCAGCGTGCCTATCGTGGCGGAAGGGATATGTGTGATGCCGTGGGCGTCTTCGGCGGTGAGGGCGTTGTCTTCGCGGTGCAGGGTGCATCGCTCCAGATAGATGAAGGAGATCCGGTCGCCCATGCGGGTGAGTTCGCGTGGAGAGGACGCGCCACGCTTGCCTACGGTGGTCATACTTAGGCCTTGGCGAGGGTTATCAGGCCGCACCCGTAGGCCTTGGCCTTGCCGAGTCCGTGAGTCAGAGTGCGCCGGAAGGCGTCGACGTCGGTGATCTCCAGGCGGCCGTCGAAGGTGACCGTGACCAGTGTTACCGGCTGGCCCTGACCGCGTTTTTTGAAGGCGAACTGTCGGCGGTCGCGCACGATCAGTTCGTGCTGGTCCTGGGGCGTCAGGCGCTGCTGGATGGGTTTTTCCACCACTTTGAAGCCCGCGCTCTCCTGGCGTTTGAGTAGCCAGTCGCGTTGGTGGAGAAGACCGACATGAGCAGTGATCTTGGTGGGCTCCTGGTCGTTTCGGCGAGCGGCGTGGACGGGGTTGGCGGTGAGTCGGAACGCCCACTGGTCTCCGGTGGCCAGTCGCGACAGGAATGGGCCGTAATCGTACGTCTGCCAGTGGCCCGTGTGGGGCCAACCGGCCTGCTCGACGAGGTGGGTGAGATCGGGTTTGTCAGGACTGACCATATACAGGTAGGTCTCAGCGTTGCTGTTGCGGTCAATGCGCCACAGCACGCGGGCGCCGTCACCCCACGGTGGGGGGATTTCAGCGAAGGACGACATCACCGCAGCGTGCAGCATATGGGGCGAGGACAGCACTCGGCGGGCGCCCACACGGGCGGTGTTGAAGCGGAAGCGGGTCAGATGCATCACACGTCGTCCAGGACTGAGGTCGGATCGTGGTCGGGAATCGCGCCAGCGTTGATTCGGGCGGCTGGATTACGCACGGTCACCCAGGTGCGATGGACTCCGCGAAGTGCGTACCGGCGGTGGATGGGGTCGAAGCTGAGTGGCTGGTCGGGCAGGGTGTCGACTGGGCCGTCGCTGTCGGTGGCCTCCAGTAGCATCTCGAGCTCGATGACCGTCTGGTGGCATCGGCGACGCTTGTACCAGCGGGCAGCCTCCCACGGGTGGTCCTTCAGCGTTACGCTAAGCGACTGGCCGTGGATGACGCCCAGCTCCACCGGCCGGGCGGGCGGGCAGGATCGCCGGCCCAGGTAGGGCATGAATACCGGCTGACGGACCGCCTGGTGCAGCGTGTCGATAAGGTCGGCGTCGCCTTCGACCGCGGCGACGAAGACGGCGTCGGCGAGGTAGATGCGCTCGGAGACGGGCAGGGCCTCTCCGGTGGTGAAGCGGTGCGCGGTATGGAAGTCGCGTAATGGGCTGCCGGGCTGGTCGACGCGAACGCCGAAGCGGAGCATCCCTAGATCATCGAGGGCGTCGGTGCGGGCGCGTCCCTGCGCGGCGGCCAGCAGCCCGAGGACGCCGCTCTTGGTAGGTGCGTGTTCGGTGCCGCGCCGGGCGAAGCGTGAGGATGCGCCCCAGGACTGCAAGGGTCCAGCGAGTTGCATGACCAGGACGCTGTTCATGACCGTTCCTGCCGTTGGGCAACCTCGTCGCCGATTGCGGTGACCAGGTCCGGCAAGGGCAGTTCCACACCCAGACCCGAGAGCGCTCGGGTGTTGGGGCCGACGCGCAAGATCCAGGTAGGAGTGTCCTGGGGGATGCCGTAGGCGTGCTCGATCTCGGGAATGTAATCGGCTATCCGCTCGCATGCCTGCTTCATGTGGCCGCCGATCTCCGGGTCGGTGCGGCAGGGCTCTTCGAAAGCGGCCACCAGGCTGATGGGGCGTGCGGTGCGCAGCTTCACCACGACCGCCTCGGGCAGGGTGTGGTTACCGAAGGTGTTGATTTTTCCTGTAGGCAGTGAGGTGAGGAAGCACTGGACGAAGGCCTCGGCGGCCCGGCGTACCGGCTGGGGG
>DATCXL010000611.1:0-2951 GCA_036565825.1 Mycobacteriales bacterium | reverse complement strand
ACACGCGCGCACGGGACAGTGTCCTGTTACACCGGCGGATGCCGGTGCACCGAATGTCGACAGGCCAGTACCGAAGCGGCCCGTGTCAAACGGCGGGCCAAAGCCGAACAACGGTGGGGGGTCGCCACACCGTCCTATGTCGACGCCGAACCGGTACGGGAACACGTCCGCGAACTCACCGCCGCCGGCATGGGATGGGCACGTGTCGAGCATGCGGCAGGGGTGTCGTCCGGCACTGTGGGCCGCCTGCTGTACTCCGAAAACGGGTACCCGCCGTCACGGCGGATCCGAACCGAGTCGGCACAGCGGATCCTCGCCGTACGTCTGGACCTGGCCGACATGGCAAGGGTGGACGCGACCGGAACCCGACGGCGCCTCCAGGCTCTGATCGCCTCGGGTTGGTCACACAGAACGCTGGCTCGCCAACTGGGAGCCGGGGTGAACATGGTGCACCGAGCCATCCGCGCCGAAATGGTCAACGCTGCCACCGCCCGGACCGTGGCGGCCCTGTACGGCCGGCTGTGGGATGTTCCGCCACCTACTGACACCCCGACGGCTAGGACGACCGCGTTGCGTGCGCGTCGACTCGCCGCGTCCCGGGGCTGGGCGCCACCGATGGCATGGGACGACGCCGACATCGACGACCCCGAAGCCCGACCCCACGGCTACCGCCGGCCGGCCCACCAGTCCGCAACGACCACCTGACCATCCACACCAGAACGGGGAACACCTCGTGACCCTCACCCTCGACGACCCCACCCTCGACAGGGTCCGCGTCGACCGGCTCACCTCCGGCCACTGGCCGCGCATGCGTCCCGAGTCCCGGACCGAACGCGACACGGTGATCCTGCGGATGCGCCGCAACGGCGCCCACCTGCCCGCCATCGCCGCACAGATCGGAACAACCAGCCGCCGGGTCGGCGACATCCTCCGCTGTCTGGCAGACCCGCGGATCGCCGCCGTGGACCCGCCCGGGTTGTGTGACCGGTGCCCGCCCGCCCGGCGGCTGCCCGCAGAGTGGGCCATGGGCGGGCGGGTGTACTGCCTGCGCCACGTCCGCGCCACCGCCTCCGAGGCCGACCTGGCCGACGGTCACACGGGCAGGTCACGGTGACCTGGCGGAAGCGCGCGGCGTGCCGGGACACCGATCCGCAGTGGTTCGACGAAACCGCCGAACGGTGGCAGCAGAAGGCGGCTGTGGCCCTGTGCGCGTTGTGCCCGGTCCGAGCCGACTGCGAAGCCGAAGCGATCGAATCAGGTGCGGTGGGGATGATCTGGGCCGGGCAGATGCGCCACGGCCCGAGGCCCTGCCTGAACGGATGCGGTCGGGTCACCGACGGGTCGCGGTACTGCTCACAGGAGTGTGAGGACGCCGTCCGGGCTAAGAAGAACCTGCCGGCCACCGGGGCGGTGTGCGAGGTGTGCGGTACCTCGCTGGTGGGCAAGCAACTGGCCTACTGCGGTAAGGCGTGCCGGGATGGGGCGGCTGAGGAACGGCGCCGCGCGCGACGGGCGGTGGCCTGATGGCCGACGAACACACAGACCGGGACGCTTACGTCGATGCCCTTCTGCCGCACGCGCAGCGGCTGGTTGGCGCGGTCCGAGACGGGAACCCGGCGGCGGTCGTCGAGGTGTTGGACGGGGTCCGGGGTGTTCCGGCACCGGACGGGGTGGACCCGGTCGCCGCCCTGGCTGTGGTGTTGGCGTGTCTGGTGCCGGACCTGTCCTCGCCGCGGGAACTGCTGGCCTGGCATTGGGCGGTCCGGCGGTGACCCGGCAGGAGTTGGTCGACGCGCTGCTGGCCGAGCGGTTCGGGCCACCGGTGAAGCAGTGGCACGGGGTGTACGGGGTGCCAGTGGACTACGCCGAAGTGATCCACCGGCGGGCGGTTGCTGCCGAGGTCGCCGACCCGGACGAAGTAGATGAAGCCGAGGGGTTCGAAGCCGGCACTGGGACCGGCGAGGTGACCGAGTGACCGCGTCAGGGCGTCTTCGCTTCAGCCACGATCCGGCGGATGTGCTCGCGGGTGTACCCGGTCGTCCGAACGATGTCGACCTGTCGTCCGCCCTCGGCGTCAGCCCGAACGATCGCTTCGGCCAGTTCACGACGGTGCCGGTCGCGCCGCTCGATGGCTTGGCGGTACGCATCGGTGGCACGCCTGAGCGCTTCGGCGGTTTCTTGCGCGCAGACCTTCTCACGGCGGGATCGGCGGTCGGGCCGCGGGAGTCCGACGGTAAGTGCGCCCGGTCCGTGCGTTCGGTACCACGAATTCGCCAGGTAGGCAGCGGCGCGGTCGTCCATGCGCTTGCCCCTCTCGTGTGCAGCCACCACCCAGGTATTGCACGTGACGCACAGCAGGCCACGAACGTCTTCGTAGCGCGGCGGCTTGTGGTCGATGTTGACCCGATTGCCGGCTATCCCGTCGAATGGGACACGGCAGATCTCGCAGGCTCCGCCAGAGCGTTCCCACAACGCGTCGAACTCGACGCACGTCATCCGGTACGCCTTGTGTTGGCACCGCTGGTGCGGGTCGAAGGATGTCACCGGTCTTCCTCGGTGCTGTCGTCGAGCACCGTCCGGCCTCGCGCCTCAGCCCATGCCCGTACTTCGGCCGTTCGCCACACCTTCCCCATCGCGAACTCGTGTGCTGGCGCGGGGAAGTCGGCCCGGCTGGTCAGTTGGTACACGCGGGCACGGCCGACGCCGAACATGCGACCGATCTCGGCGGCCCCTACGAGTTCGTCCACGGCGGTCATCATAGGCAGCAGCATACTAGGCGATTGCCTAGTATGCTTGTGACTAGCGAACGGGTGTTCGAAAGGGGGGTTCGCCTGATGCCCACAAGGTGGGAGGTCGAGAAGGCGGTCCTGGCGTCAGACCTCGACGCGCCTTCTCGGTTGATCATGCTCACCTTGCTCGCATTGTCCGACTCGGATACCGCGATCGTGCCT
>DATCXL010000135.1:0-10001 GCA_036565825.1 Mycobacteriales bacterium | reverse complement strand
CGACGTTGTGCCGTTCGTCGTTCAGGCCCGGTGGCTGCCAGTCAGACCCACCGTCGGGCGGGTCGGTCCGGCATGGGCGGTTCCGATCTGGATGACGTCGGTAACCGTTTCGGCCCGGGCCGCGGCCAGTCGCTCCGCCGGAACCTCGCCGTAGGTCGTGGTGCGCTGCCGGGCCGGCCGGCCGATGCCCGCGGCGATCTCCTCCAGTTCGGCGATGGTCCTGGCCGACCCGTGCTGGGAGCCGGCCATCCGGGAGATCGTCTCCTCCATCAGGGTGCCGCCCAGGTCGTTCACCCCGCCCCGTAGCAGCGCCTGGCAGCCCTCCACCCCGAGCTTGACCCAGGAGCACTGGATGTTGTCGATCTTGCCATGCAGCAGCAGCCGGGCCATCGCGTGCACCGCGCGGTTGTCCCGCATGGACGGTCCCGGCCGGGCCGCACCGGCCAGGTAGAGCGGGGCGTTCTGGTGCACGAACGGCAGCCCGACGAACTCGGTGAAACCGCCGGTCTGCGCCTGGATACGGGCGAGCAGTCGCAGGTGTGCCACCCAGTGTCGGGGCGCGTCCACATGGCCGTACATCATCGTCGAGCTGGACCGCAGCCCCACCTCGTGGGCCGTGGTCACCACCTCGATCCACGTCGCGGTCGGCAGCTTGCCCTTGGTGAGGATCCACCGCACCTCGTCGTCGAGGATCTCCGCCGCGGTACCGGGAATGGTGCCCAGCCCGGACTCCTTGGCCCGCACCAGCCAGTCCCGGATGGACAGACCGGTCCGGGTGGCGCCGTTGACGACCTCCATCGGGGAGAACGCGTGCACGTGTAGGTCGGGGCAGCGACGGGTCACCTCGGCGGCGATGTCGAAGTACGCGGTACCGGGCAGGTCAGGGTGGATGCCACCCTGCATGCACACCTCGGTCGCCCCGGCCGCCCAGGCCTGTTCGGCCCTTTCCCCGATCTCGGCCAGCGACAGGGTGTAGGCGTCGGCGTCGGAACGCCGCTGGGCGAAGGCGCAGAACCGGCAGCCGGTGTAGCAGACGTTGGTGAAGTTGATGTTGCGGTTGACAACGTAGGTGACCGCGTCGCCCACGGTGTCGTGGCGGATCGCGTCGGCCAGCGCGCACAGGGCTTCCAACTCGGACCCGTCGGCATTGATCAGTGCCAGCGCCTCGGCGTCGGACAGTCCGGCCGGGTCCCGTTCGGCCGAACGTAGTGCCGCCGCGATCTCCCCGTCGAGCCGATGCGGCGCGCCCTGGGCGGCCCGCGCGCCAAGTTCGTTGGCCCGCTCCCGCACCGCGTCCCAGTCACCGTAGGCGGCGTCGAAGTCGCTGCGCCGGTCGGTGAGCCGACCCTCGTCGTCGATCGCGGTGTGCAGGTCCACCCGCCCGGAGGAACCCCAGTCGGGGTCTGGTTCCTGCCAGGGCAGTCCGGTCGGGCACCTACCCGGCACGGCCAGCCCGGAGTCGGGGTCGGCCAACGCCCGCAGGTGCGGGAGCACCCTGGGGTCGATCCACGGCTCGCCGGCCAGCACGTACTCCGGATGGGCGGTCAGCCGCTCGACCAGTGTGTGGCCGGCCTGTGCCGTCACGCGGGCCAGGTCGTCCAGGTGCGGCCAGGGGCGTTCGGGGTTGACGTGGTCGGGAGTGAGTGGCGACACCCCGCCCAGATCATCTACTCCGGACCGCAGCAGCACTGCCAACTCGTCGGGTTCGGACAGGTTCGGCGGAACCTGTATGCGCATCCGCGGGCCGAGCACCAGCCGGGCCACCGCCACCGTGGCGGCGTACTCGGAGAAGTCGACGTCCGGGGTGGAGCGCATCGCGGTGTCGGGCTTGGCGCGGAAGTTCTGGATAAGGACCTCCTGGATACCGCCGTACTCCCGGGCGATCTGGCGGATCTCGAACAGCGAGTCGGCCCGTTCGGCCAGGGTCTCGCCGATGCCGACCAGGATGCCGGTGGTGAACGGCACGTTCAGCCGGCCGGCGTCGGTGAGCACCCGCAGCCGCACCGCGGGTTCCTTGTCGGGGGACCCGTAGTGACACCCGCCCGGTTCGGACCACAGTCTGGTGGCGGTGGTCTCCAGCATCATGCCCATCGACGGCGCGACCGGCTTGAGTCGGGTCAGTTCCTCCCAGGACATCACGCCGGGGTTGAGGTGCGGCAGCAGACCGGTCTGCTCCAACACCGCGATCGCCATGGCCCGCAGGTAGTCCAGGGTGCTGTCGTAGCCGCGGGACTCCAACCACTCACGAGCCTGCGGCCAACGGTCCTCCGGCCGGTCCCCCAGGGTGAACAGCGCCTCCTTGCACCCCAGTTCCGCGCCGCGCCGGGCGATGTCGAGGACCTCGTCGGGGGACAGGTACGGCGCGGGCAGCCTGCCGGGCACGGTGGCGAACGTGCAGTAGTGGCAGCGGTCCCGACACAACCTGGTGAGCGGGATGAACACCTTGCGGGAGTAGGTGACCACTCCCGGTCGACCGGCCGCCTCCAGGCCCGCGTCACGCACCTGTGCGGCGGCGGCGCCGAGCGCGTCCAGGTCGGAGCCACGGGCGTGCAGCAGCACCTGGGCCTCGGTGCGGTCCAGCGTGACGCCGTCTCGGGCCCGGCGGAGAGCACGGCGCATCGCCGACGACGACGGCGTGATATTTCCGGTGGGGACAGACACGGCGCTCCTTCTGCGAACGTGACGAGGAACCTACTGGGGTAGCGAGCCCACGAACCCGCGGTACCGGTGGGCTGTCTGGTTGGCTGTCAGCCGACCGGTCAACCAACCGGTCAGCTATCCGGTCGGTGTTGACGGCGCCCAGGCGGGTGGGCGCCGTTCGGCGAACGCGGCCATTCCCTCGGCTGCCTCAGGGCTGTCGAACAGTGCCGCGGACAGGTCCTGCATCTCGGTCAGGGTCTCTCCCAGGTCGACACCGGCCAGCCGGCGGGCCAGCCGTTTGACCGTCCGCACCGCCTGCGGCCCACCGCGCAGCAGTGCGGCTGT
Source organism: Mycobacteriales bacterium (assembly GCA_036565825.1). Taxonomy (GTDB): domain Bacteria; phylum Actinomycetota; class Actinomycetes; order Mycobacteriales; family DASULA01; genus DASULA01. The sequence goes on along the minus strand of DATCXL010000135.1, from coordinate 7,016 downwards.
CTCCGGTTCCAGCGAGGGTGTCTCGTCGGCCAGGCGGGTCACCAACCCCAGGTGATGCGCGGTCGGCGCGTCGAACGTCTCGCCGGTGAGCATCCAGGGCAGCAGCGGTGCCAGCGGAACCTTAGGCACGGTCACCGCGGCGACCAGCGCCGGCGCGACCCCGACCTTGACCTCGCTGTAGGCGAAGTTGGCCCGTGCCGAGGCGACCACGATGTCCGCGCAGGCGAGCAGGCCCATGCCGCCGCCGCGCACCGGACCATCCACCCGGCACAGCACCGGGCCGGGGTAGTCCCACAGTAGGCCGAGCAACCTGGCCAGCAGTGTCGAGTGGGTGGGGGCGCCAGCGTCCAGAGTCCGCCGCTCCCGCAGGTCCACCCCGGCGCAGAACACCGGGCCGGCGTGGTCCAGGACGAGTGCTCGGGCGTCGCTCGCGGCGCTGGCGGCGACCCGGTCGAGCAGATCCTCCAGCAGCCGCACCGACAGCGCGTTGCGGTTGTGCGGCGAGTCCAGCACCAGGGTGTCCACCCCACGGTCCCGCTCGACCCGCAGCAGTGACGCGGTCACGGCAGGTCCTCGGCCGGCCCGAGCACGGTCCCGTCCTCGGCGTAGCGGTAGAAGCCCGACCGGGTCTTGCGACCCAACCGCCCGGCGGCCACCAGCCGCTCCAGGATCCCGGGTGGACCGTACTTGTCCAGGCCGGACTGTCGGTGCATGCTGCGCACGTTGTTCAGCCTGGCGTCCAGGCCGACCAGGTCGGCCAGTTCCAACGGTCCCATCGGGTGTCGGTACCCCAGCCGCATGGCCTTGTCCACGTCGGCGGCCGAGGCGACCTTCTCCTCCACCAGCCGCATCGCCTCGTTGCCCAACAGCAGTCCCAACCGGCTGGTGACGAACCCGGGCGTGTCCTGGACGACGATGGGATCCTTCCCCAACGCCGTGGCCAGGTCGAGCGCCTCGGCCTGGGTCTGTTCGCTGGTGCGCCGACCGACGATGACCTCGACCAGGTCCATCCGGTGCACCGGGTTGAAGAAGTGCATACCGATTACCCGGGTCGGGTCCCCGGCGTTCTCGGCCAACCGGGAGACGCTCATGGTCGAGGTGTTGCTGGCCAGCAGGGCTCCCGCGGGTGCCGAGCCGGCCAGCCTCCGGTACACCTCCGCCTTCAACTCGTCGACCTCGGGCACGGCCTCGATCACCGCCGCGGCGCTGGCCACCGCCGCTTCCAGGTCGGTGCTCAGCCGCAGCGCGGCCATCAGGTCGGCCGTACCGGCCGGTTGCACCCCGTCGGTCTGCCGGGCAGCCTCCCGGGCGAGCCGCCGTTCGATCGCGTCGCGGGCGGCATCAAGCACGGACTGGTCGACGTCAACCAGGGTGGTCGGGAAACCGGCTCGCAGCGCGACCATTGCGATGCCGCGACCCATCGTGCCGGCGCCCAGGACGGCAAGCGGCAGCGCGGATCGGTCCGACTGACCGAACGTGCTCATCGGAGTCCCTTCTGAACGGGCGAATCGGCCGGCTCGGTGCCGAACCGGCGACGCAACGATGCCCGGTCGACCTTGCCGGTGCTGGTCCGGGGCAGATCCGGCACGTAACGGGCAACCCGCGGATAGGCATGCGCCCCGACCGTGGTCCGCACCTGGTGTTGCAGTTCGGCGGTGAGGGCATCGGTGCCCTCTGCGCCGTCCCGCAACCGGACGAACGCGGTCACCGCATGCCCCCGCACCGGGTCGGGCAGTCCGACCACCGCGCACTCGGCGACCGAGGGATGGCTCAGGATCACCGCCTCGATCTCCGCCGGGCCGATCCGGTAGCCACCGCTCTTGATGATGTCGTCGCTACGACCGTGGAAGTAGAGCTGGCCCTGTTCGTCGGCGTGGGCGGTGTCGCCGGTGAGCAACCAGCCGTCGGTGATCTTGCGCCCGGTCACCTCGGGGGCGTTCCAGTAGCCGATCATGCAGACCGGGTCGTCGGCGGCGACGGCGACCTGCCCGGACTCCCCCACCGGCACCGGCCGCATCCGCTCGTCGAGCACGCTGACCCGGTGCCCCGGGTAGGGGCGTCCCAGACAGGACTGGTCCAACACGCCCAGGGATGTCGAGTGTCCTATCAGGGCGTTGGCCTCGGTCTGCCCGTAGGCGTTGTTCACCACCACGCCGAGTTCGTCGGCGGCCCAGCCGAGCAGGTCCGGTTCGACCGCCTCGGCTCCGGTGACCAGGCAACGCAACCGCAACCCGGCGGCCACCGCACCGGTGAGTTCGCCGGACTGGCGGAGCAGTCGGAGCATGGTCGGTGGGAACAGTCCGACCGACACCCCGGTGTCGCGCAGCAGGTTCACCGTGCGGGCCGCGTCGAAGCGGTGTTCCCGGAACGCCACCACCGGGATTCCATGGGCGAGCGGGACCAACAGGCCCAGCAGCAGACCCCCGGCCCAGGCCCAGTCCACCGGACTGTAGGAGACGTCGTCCGGCTGGATCAGGTTCAGGGCCCGGTCCACCCCGTGGTGGCCGAGCAGTACCCGGTGTCCATGCAGGACACCCTTGGACTTGCCGGTCGTACCGGAGGTGTAGAGCAGCAGACCCGGGGTGTCGGGGGCGGTCTGAGCGATCGTGGTGTCTGGTACCGACGCACCGGCCAGCAGGCCGGCCATCGTCGGGCCGGGGCCGTCGCCGGTGCTGACCAGGGTCACGCCAGCCTCGGCGGCCAGCGCGCGTTCTGCCTCCGAACCGGCGGCGACCATGATCCGCGGTTGGCTGTCGGTGAGACGGTGCCGGACCGCGTCGGCGCCCAGTACGGTGGACACCGGAACAGCCACGGCACCGGCCCGCAGCACCGCGAACACGGCCACCGCCATCTCGAAGCTCTGCGAGAGCATGATCGCCACCCGGTCGCCGGGCGACAGACCGAGCGACCGCAGGCCGGCGGCGAACCGTGCCGAGGCCGCGTCGAGTTCCCCGAAACTGACCCGGGTGATGCCCTCCGGCCCGCCGGTCAGCAGCGCGGTCGAATCCCGGGGAGCGCGCAGGCAGTCCGCGGCGATGTTGTACGAGTCGATCGCTGGCAGGGTGAACCGGGCGGCCGCCTCCGACCAGGACCGTGCGTCGCGTACGGTCAGATCACGCAGCCCGATCATCGGACCTCACTCTCTTCGGTCTGTGGCGGTGTTGGGTTCAGTCCCAGCTCACGCAGTATCTCGGCGGTGTGTTCGCCCAGCCCGGGTGGTGGGCGGCGGACCGCGCCGGGGGTGTCCGACAGTTTCACCGGCACTCCGGTCACCCGCAGAGGTCCGGAGTGGTGCGCCACGTCGACGACCATCTCGTTGTGCCTGATCTGCGGGTCGTCGAAGACCTCGTTGTAGTCGTTCACCGGGCCGACGATCACGTCGTGTTCCCACAGTCGTTCCAGTGCCGCGGCCCTGGGCATGGTGGCCAGGAACGCGGTGATGACCGTGTCCAGTTCCTCGCGGTGGACGACCCGGTCGTCGTTGCCGACGAACCGTGGGTCCTCGGCGAGTTCGGGCCGACCCATCGCCCGGCACAGGTTCCCGAAGAACTTGTCGTTGTAACAGGCCAGGTGCACCCGCCTGCCGTCCGCGCAGGGGTAGGCGTTGTACGGCGCGTACCAGTCGATCTCGTTGCCGGTCCGGGGTTGCTGGCGGCCGAGCAGGAAGAACTGGCCGGTGTAGGGCGCCTGGATGTGTACCAACCCGTCGATGAGCGCGACCTCGACCTGCTGGCCCCTACCGGTCCGTTCCCGGGCCCACAGGGCGGCCAACGCGCCGTTGGCCACCAGCAGCGAGCAGACCGCGTCACCGACCGGGGGTCCGGCCTTGACCGGGTCACTCTCGGCGAACCCGGTGACGTTGGTCATCCCGCTCATCGCCTGGGCCACCGGGTCGATACCGGGCCGCCCGGCGTAGGGGCCGCTGGACCCGAAGGTCGACACCGACACCGAGATCAACCGCGGGTTGCGTTGGCGCAGTGAGTCGAAGTCCAGGCCGAGCTTGGCCTTCGCCCGGGGCCGCAGGTTGTCGACCACCACGTCGGCCCAGCCGAGCAGGGCGTCGAGGATCTCCCGGCCGGCCGGGGTACGCAGGTCGGCCACCACGCTGCGTTTGTTGCGGTTCACCCCGACGAACACGCCGCTGTCGGTGCCCCGACGCGGTCCGATCCGTCGGGTCTCGTCGCCGTTGGGTGGCTCCAGCTTGATCACCTCGGCGCCCAGGTCGCCGAGCAGCGTCGCGCCGTAGGGTCCGGCCATCATGGACGCCACGTCGAGCACGTGCACGCCTTCCAGTGCGAGCATCAGCTCTCCCCTACGAACAACGCAGGCCGAGGTGTCGGGCCACCACGTTACGCATCACCTGTGATGGTCCACCCGCGACGGTCGCGATCACCGAGTCGACATAGTGCATGGTGAGCGGGTGCTCGGTGATGTACCCGTAGCCGCCGTGCAGTTGCATGGCCGCGCGGGTGGCGTCGGCGTACAGCTCGCCGGAGGCGATCTTGACCATGGACGCCTCTTTCTCGTACGGCTGTCCCAGATCATGCAGTTCCGCGCCCCGGTACACCAGCAGCCGGATCGCCTCGGCCCGGGTGAACAGGTCGACCAGCGGGTGCGCGACCGACTGGTAGTCACCCACCGGACGGCCGAACTGTTCCCGGGTCTTCACGTGGGCGAGGGTGTCCTCCAGGACCTGGAAGGTGGCGCCGACGAACCCGGCTGAGATGATCAGTCGCTCCAACGGCAACTCGGCGGTGAGTACCCGCCAGCCGTGGTTCTCCGCCCCGACCAGGTTGGTCGCGGGGATCTCCACGTCGTCGAGGAAGACCTCGTAGACGCCGGTGAGATTACGGCCGACGGTGGGCAGTCGGGACAGGGTGACCCCGGGTGACGTCGGGTCGAGCAGCAGCATGCTGATCCCCCGGTGCTTGGTCGCCTCCGGGTCGGTGCGCAGGTAGAGCTGTACCAGGGTGTCCGGCAGCCCGGCGGCCTCGCAGAACGTCTTCTGACCGTTGGCAACGTAGTGGTCGCCGACCCGGGTGGCCTTGGTCACCAGGGACGCGGCATCGGAGCCGGCCCCCGGTTCGGTCACCGACACCGACAGCCGCAGGCTGCCGTCCATCACCTTGGGGACCAGGGTGGCTTTCTGCTCGTCGGTGCCGTTGTTGAGGATGGTGCGCAACCCCGAGGCGGTGAGGCTGAAGCAGGCCACCAGGTCGGTGCTTCCCCGGCCGAGTTCCTCGGACACCACGATCAGGTCCACCGCACCGCCGCCGGTGCCGCCGTCGGTCTCGGGAATGCCGATCCCGTACCAGCCGAGTTGGGCGATCTGGTCGAACACCTGCTTGGGGTACTGGCCGGCGTGGTCCCAGGCAAGCGCCATCCACTCGTTGCACTGCTCGCTGACGAACCGGTGCGCCGATTCGCGGAGCATTTGGGTTTCCTCGGAAAAAGCGCCTGTCACCGTGTACTACTCCTCGGTCCAGAACAGTTCGGATGGGGGAAACGGGCCGGTTCCGGCCAATGCCCGCAACGGCAGACGTGCGGTCGCCACCGACCGCCGCGGTCGTGCGGCCAGTGCTGTGCAGAGCTCCCATGCGGCGGCGCGCAGTTGCTCGCCGTCGGGCAGCACCCTGGTCACACACCCGGCCGCAAGAGCGTCGGCGGCCTGGTAGGTCGTTCCGCCGTAGACGAGTTCGGCCGCCCGCACCGGGCCCACGACCTGGGCCAACCGGGTGACCAGCGGTGCAGGCAGCCGGTAGCCCTTGGCCACCTCGGGTAGGGCGAAGGTCGCCGATGCGGTGGCGAAACACAGGTCGCAGGCCAGCGCCAGACCCCAGCCGGCACCGAGGGCGGGCCCGTGTACGGCGGCCAGGGTTGGCTGGGGCAGTTCGCGGATGCGGCGCAGCACCTCGACCACCAGCCGGATCCGGGCCAGCGACGCCTCGGCGGGCGGGTTCGGTCCGAACTCCCGCACGTCCGCGCCGGCGCAGAACACCTCGCCGGAGCCGCACAGGAGCACCACCCGCACCGCCGGGTCGTCGTGCACCGAACGCAACTGGTCACGCAGTTCGTCAAGCAGTTGGGTGGACAGCGCGTTGCGGACCTCGGGCCGGTGCAACCGCAGTTCGGTAACACCCTCCCGGTCGGTGCGCAGCACGGTTTCGGTCATCGCGTCACGCCGCTCCCGCCGCGGTGGCCCGTTCCGGCCAGACCTGGCCGATGACCCGGGTGCGCAGCAGGTTGGCGGCCTCCATCGGGTCGGGGCCCAGCGGCCCGCCCAGGTAGAACTCCTCGAATCCCTGCTTGCGGGCCAGGTCCCGCAACTCCACCATGGGGCCCACGCACTCCTCGGGGGTACCCGAGACGATCAGCGCGTCGGACAGTGAGTCCGACATCCGGGCCGCGGCCCCCTCGATGCCCAGGCCGGCGTCGAACGCCGCCTTGACCTCGCCGGCCGACTCGACGTCCAGTCCGACCGCCTCCAGGGCCGGCCACAGTCTCGGATTACCCAGGATCAGGGCCAACTGCCGGCGGGCGTGTGCCCGAGCCGCGTCCCGGTCGGCCGACACCGACACGTTGATCCCGAAGACCAGGCGCAGCGGCGCCGCGTCGGCCGGTCGGGACTGTCGCACCCGGTCCAGACCGGACAGCTCGGCGAACCGGCCGGTGGCGAAGGCGGCCCGCGAGTGGGTCGGCAGGTTGCTGGCGAAGATCAGACCGTCGGCGCAGTCGGCGGCCACCTCAAGGATCTTGGGGCCGACCCCGGTGAGCACGATCGCCGGAGGGCGTTCCACCGGGTAGGTGAGCGTGGCCACCGCGCCGGACCGGTAACCCAGTGACCTGCCGAGCGTCGGATAGGCGTCCAGTTCCACCTTGTCGCCGCGCCACAGCGCGCGCATGAGCCCGATGGCCTCCCGCACCGCGGTGACGGTCTGGTTCTTGCGGAACAGGCTGTTCACCACCGCCCCACCGGTGCCCATCCCGATCACCATCTCACGGCCCTCGGGGAGCAG